>CAYRTN010000311.1:0-2125 GCA_964427235.1 uncultured Chthoniobacter sp.
CAAAAATGCGGATGGTTTTGTCGATAAAGAGGAAAATAAGAACTAGCCATTCGGACAGAAGGATGCGCGATCCAAACAGGCGGCGATGACTCACCTTCAACACCGAAAAAGGATTTGGGGACAGGATTTACGGGATTTACAGGAGGTTCGAGGTAACACAGAACTTGGAATGCGGAGGGGATTCTAAAAATCCCCCTTCTCCGTGCTCTTTGACTCTCTCGCTCCCGCGCGGTTGATTCGCAGGTTTTACCATCCTGCTTCTTCTTTGGAGTTGGCAGTTTATCTCCGCTTAGCTTCGGTTCTCCACCCTGTTGAATTGTGCAGGCAAATGACGAGGTTTGCGCGAATAGGGGGAATTGGTAAAATCAGGGACATCAAAATTATTTTTTTGGGGCAAGTCACGCGATGCCAAGCGGGTCGTGAATATGGGAGGAACGTCATCTTGCATGGCTCATTTTTCAGCTGCGTAGCGGGGTATCGTAACCCGCCGTAGCAACTTCAGGATCATTCCATGCCTGTGCGTTGGGCACATCGTCAAATTTTGATCTGCCCTACGGTAAATTCAAATAGGTGTTGCTTGTTCGCTATTCGCGAATAGCATATAAATATAGACACACAAAAATGATATCTAGGTCTTTGGATATATATGCGTTAGCAAAGTTGACCTTGGAGCAGGGCATCCGACCGTATGCGATCGTGGCGGGAGAACTCGAGATGAGCGCTTCCGAATTTCACGCGGCCGTGCAGAGACTCGGTCAGGCAGGTTTGGTTACCCCAAAGGATCGGAGGATTCGACAGGGCGCGGTTCGGGAATTCTTGATTCACGGGTTGCGCTATGTTTTTCCGGCTGCCATGGGAGGGCTGACCCGTGGTATGGCGACATCTTACGCGGCACCGCCTTTGAATGAATTGATTTCCTTCGGAAAGGAAAACATTCCAGTGTGGCCGGATGCCTCGGGAGAAAGCCTCGGATATGGAGTTGAGCCACTGCATCCTTCCGCCCCGAAGGCCGCGCGCCGTGATGGACGCCTCCACGAGGTTCTGGCTTTGATTGATGCGCTGCGAGAAGGCCGCTCCCGCGAGCGCCAAATCGCCGAGGATGAGCTGCTGAAAAGAATCCACCGAACATGAATGCCATCGATTCTCTGCATGTGGTCGCCCGATATTTCAACGGGCTGGATATTCCATATGCCTTTCTCGGGGCATCCGTTCTTCCGCTTCTGGTTGATAACCCTGCGGTTCAGGAAATCAGGCCAACAATCGATATCGATTTGAGTGTGCAAGTCGTCACGCTCTCTGCGCTTTATGAGCTTGAAGAGCGCTTGCGTGCCTTAGGCTTCCGCACGATACGAGCGAAGGCGCACCGATATGCCGATGGCTTGTGGATGGAATAACCGTGGATGTGATGCCGACAGAGGCTACCGTATTCGGAATGGCCAGTGTGTGGTTTCACGAAGCCGTAAAGACTGCCACGAAAATGGACTTGGGAGAGGGCGTGCATGCTCCTGTCATCACACGTCCCTGTTTCTTAGCCACAAAATTGACGGCTTACCGAGATCGTGGAGCCAAGGATCCTCACACGAGCAAAGACTTGGAAGACATCGTCACATTGTTCGATGGCTGCCAGGAAACGAGTTTTTTCTTGGGCGAGGGTTTCTCGCCTTTACGAAATTTCATAGTAAGTGGCATGCAAACACATCTTGAAGACCCTGAATTTATCGAGGCGGTCGAAGGATGTTTTCGTGCTGATCCAGTCTCGCGCGAGCGTTTACAAATTGTTCTTGCGAGAATGCGCTCTATTGCGACTGCGCGTTCGTGAACGAGAGCCGCCTAGAGCGCAGGGGAGGCGTCAGTATGCAAAGTTTTGAAAAACTCATGATCGGGACCGAATTTTTTCATCGTAGGCTTCGTAGGCTTTTGCTTTTAGAATTGATGCCAGCTTTGCTTTAAGACCTTATTCCTCCTAGCTGCTAGTTTGTGGCAACGCGGAAACCCACGACATCGTTGAGCGAATGGGACTGCGACTCATGCGTAATTTTTGAAGACCTCCGCTCAATGTAAAATTTCAGTCCCCTCCACAAATCCGAAGCTGAGGACGAAATTCCTCCTCAGCCAGATCCCATCA
>CAYRTN010000312.1:0-1847 GCA_964427235.1 uncultured Chthoniobacter sp.
AACCTGCGAGTGTGTGCTCACAGACGGCATAGTCCCCAAAAATCGGGATGGTGAGGTAATGGAGATCGACTGTTTTACTCCAGTAACGATCTATGACATGCTGGTGGCAGGTGACTTTACGCTTGAAGCCTCGATTGTATTGACCGAAGACTTATGGCGCCGCGCGCCCGTCAATTAAGCGCTTAGCGCCACCCGCATTTTTTTCATCGCAGCAGATTCGATTTGACGGATACGTTCGGCAGATACGCCAAACTCTGCGGCCAAATCGTGCAAGGTTGCCCCACCGTCATCTTGCAACCATCGGGCACGGACGATCCGTTGCGAACGCTCGTCGAGCTGTTCAAGCGCCTTTTCCAAACCGCTGCCCTGCATGACGTCCTCGTCTCGCCGAGCCAGAACCTGTGTGGGATCCGCACGACCATTGTCTGACAGGTAGGCGATCGGCGCGTACGCGTCGTCATCCTCATTCTGGTTTTCCAGCGATATCTCACGCCCAGACAAACGCACTTCCATTTCGCGCACATCTTCGCTACGGACGTTTAGGTTGGCCGCAATCTCGTCAACTTGACGAGGATCGAGGGTTTGCCCATCAGGGCGCATACTACGTAAATTAAAGAAGAGCTTACGCTGCGCCTTAGTCGTTGCAACCTTGACCATCCGCCAGTTGCGGACAATATATTCATGAATTTCTGCTTTGATCCAATGCACGGCAAACGACACAAGCCGCACGCCACGCTCAGGGTCAAACCGCTTAACTGCCTTCATCAGGCCAACGTTGCCCTCTTGAATCAGGTCCGCATGCGGCAGGCCGTACCCAAGGTACTGTCGCGCTACCGAGACAACTAAACGCAAATGCGACAGCACCAATTCACGGGCCGCAGCAATATCCTGCTCGTCGCGCAGGTGGCGCGCCAGCAGATTCTCTTGCTCAGCCGTGAGCATCGGCAGTCGGTTGACCGTCGAAATATAGGCATCAATCGTTCCCAGAGCGCCGGGGTTCGATATGGCCATTGCAAGTTGTGAAGGTTGCAGCGTCAAAGCGGTAGAACTCGTTGTCATTAAACTGGCTCCTGACCTCGGAGCTTTAAGTGCCATTTTAGCACTCTGGGCTAGCGAGTGCTAATAAGACGATTGATTTGCGCAAAAGTTCCGCAATTCTTGCGAGGGTGTTAATCTCGGTATGCTCCGGGCGCGAGGCTGCCGTCTATCCCAGCCGCAACGTCCGTCCCTGGATTTGGGTATGTCCGATTTAGTCAAATTTCTTTCAAAGATCCTGCTGGCCTGCCTACTCGTCATTGGTGTAGGCTGGGCGACCTACATCGGCGTGCGCTACTACCATGCTGAACAGGTGGCCTATAGATGGATTTCAGGCCTTGCAGCCAAACAGGCGGCATGGGAGAAAAAGATCGCTGAGTCAGGCGGCAACACGCTGACCGGCTATGCCGGGCCCACTGAGCCCCAAGTGGTTGACACACAAATCGGGGGTAAGTTCTCCGGCCTGACCTACGACCCGTTGCAAAAACGTCTGTGGACGGTGGTCAATAAGCCCACGACCCTCATTGCGCTCTCGACCGATGGCCAAGTGGTGGCGACCTACCCCGTCAAAGGGATGTCTGATATCGACGGCGTGGCGTGGCTTGGGGGCAATAAACTCGCGTTAGTAAACGGGCGCCGTAATCGCGTGGTGATCACGGAAGTTCCCACGACACCGCAAGTGCTGGACGTCACCCGGGCTTTTGCTCTGGTGTTGCGCTTCACCGAAGGCGAGGACGCTAACTATGGGTTTAATGGCCTGGGTTATGACCTCAAACGCGATCGCCTGTACCTTTCCAAAGAGCACAGTCCGC
>CAYRTN010000312.1:1868-2121 GCA_964427235.1 uncultured Chthoniobacter sp.
TGCGACGGACCTCTCCTCTGTCGAGGTCGATCCGGCCACCGGCCGCGTTTACCTGTTGAGTGAAGAGTCCCAGCTCATCGTGCAGCTCGACGGCGACAGCGGTGATGGCAAAGGCATGCTGTCCCTTTCCACAAAAGGAAATAAGCCTTTGCCCCGCCCCGAAGGAATCGCCACGGATGATGAGGGCAACATTTACATCGTCAGCGAGCCCAATCTCTTCTACAAGCTAAAGAAGCCCTGAGTCAGGGCTTTA
>CAYRTN010000313.1:0-2118 GCA_964427235.1 uncultured Chthoniobacter sp.
GGGGCCTGCTTTTGCGCGGCCGCAGAACAAAGCGAAACGGAGATTACTCCATCCAATTCAAAAAATTGAAATTCAAGGAGACCATTACCGCAACAGCCAAGACAGTCGTTAGAAATCCTAAGACAGCACAGACGCTGGCTGAGATCAAAACAGTGCGGATGAGTGAGTCTTGTGGGTCGGCGGTGATTTCGGACATGGATTCAGATAATAGAAGCAATTGATATTTGTCAAATCACTCGTGACGGAGGGCTTTCACGGGGTCCAGGCGCGCAGCGAACCAAGCCGGAATCAAAGCCGCGAGCGAACATATCGCAAATGCACTCAGACAGATGATTGCCACATCAGACGGCACGATCTCCGCCGGGATTTCGCTGAACTGGTAAACCGAGGGTGGGAAGATCTCGATGTGAAAGGTGTTGGAAAGGAAACGGCTCACCTCGTTGCGATATTGCACCATGCTGATCCCGAGCGCTAGGCCGGTGGCTGTGCCGAAGACGCCGACGACCATGCCTTGGGCCAAGAAGACTCCGATGATCTGGTGGGTTTGCGCTCCAAGGGCCTTCATAACGCCGATCTCGCGTGTTTTTTGAACGGTCACGGTGATGAGCGTATTCATGATGCCAAATGCCGCTACGAGTATGATGAACATCAGGAGAAAAAACATAACGTTCCTCTCCATTCGTATCGCATCAAAGATCTGCTTGTTCATATCAATCCAAGTGAGGGCATGCTGGGAACTCGGAAGGAGCGGGGCGAGTTTGTCTCGAATCTGATCTGCCAGGTTGGCGTTTTGGGTTCGCAAAGCGAGTCCGTGGGCGGCACCGCCGAGATTGTAGAGTTCTTGTCCGATATGCAGTGGAACAATGAGGAACTCGCTATCGTATAAGTAGCGACCGCTTTCAAAAATGCCGGAGACTTCGAGTTCGGTGGGAAGGATCATTTCCTTAAGGGAAGAGACATCCTTGGTTTTATCAGGCGAATGCTCGATGCGGTCGATCTCATCGAGGATGTTGTTGAAATTCCCAGGAGAAAATATCGTAATTTTTTCTCCAACGGTGACGCCCAGTTCTCGAGCCAATTCGGAACCAAGTACTGTCTTGCTTCCATCCAGATCGTATGTCCCTTCGACGATAAAATCGGAGATATTCACGACACCCTTTTCGAGCTCTGGATCGACGCCGCGGATTTTGGGGGCAAGGCGACGGTGCTGATACTCAACAATCACCGGACCTTGAACAAATGGGGCTGCAGCGGTCACGCCAGGAGTGCCAATGCAGATGTCGCGTGTCTTTTCCCAGTCCTCAAGAACGCCGCTGTTTCCTACGACCAAGTGGGCATCGAAGCCGATCACTTTTCGCCGAAGTTCCTGCTCAAATCCGGTCATCACCGAGATCACGAGAATCAAAACCATGATGCCCAAAGTGACTCCCAATATCGATACGAGTGTGATCGTAGAGAGAAACGTCCGCTTGGGCTTAAGATAGCGTAGGGCTAGAAAGAGGCTGAAACTTTTCGACATCGTTTGTATTTATACTCGAACAACGGGACGCGGGAATAATTATCGATGGGCAATTGCTGTCCGTTATGGGCATTGCAGGTGACTTGCCTCACTGGGTATAGTGAGGCGCCTAGTCATGAAACCCTTCATCATCACCTCCATTCTCACTCTCTTATCAATTCTGCCATCCTTGCACGCGGACGAGAAGACCGTAGTGAAGCCATATCCGCTTCCAGACTGTGTTATTTCTGAAGAGGCACTGGGCTCCATGGGGAAACCTATTGCGCTTGTTTACGAGGGGCAGGAAATCAAATTCTGCTGTAAGGACTGCAAGAAAACCTTTGAAAAAAATCCGGCTAAGGCGATGGCGAAGTTTGATGCTGCCGTGAAGGCTCAAGCCGCTGCTGGCGCCAAGTAGTTCGCGAGAGTTTTTATCCTCGCGATTGAGTGCAGGAATTTTTGGGTTCGGCGGTTTTTTGTGCGCTGGGGTGTGCTTTCTTTTTATCCGTTCTCGCTCGGTGGAAGAGGTATTGCTGCACGTAGCCCGCATAGGGTCCAAGGCGACGTCGTGCGTAGTTCGCAAGTTGTGTTGGTGTTCCCTCTCGGCCATTTCGCATGGC
>CAYRTN010000314.1:0-2113 GCA_964427235.1 uncultured Chthoniobacter sp.
ATACGCGGTAGCAGCATCCCCGTCGATTGATCCTCGGCACGCACATAACTTGCGTTAACCAACAGGTCGACCACGCCGCCGCGCTCCATCACGCGAAAGCGGCCTTCGCCTTCAATGCCGCGAAACCGCGCCGGCACTGCGCGATAGGCAAACTCCGGCAGGATTTCTTCACCGGTATTCAGCGAAGTGCCGTCACCGGCATCCGGCGGATTCAGCTCGCCGTCGGCGCCGCGGGTGTTTCCGGTATTGACCAGTGTGATGTAATTGTCGAATCGGTTCTGAAACACGCCGACACTGCCCGAATGTTTTCCGGATTTCATGCGCAACGTGAGATCCAGCGCTTTCGACTTTTCCTTGCCGAATGCCGAATTGCCGACTTCGTAAACACCGGTCGCGGCATGCGGACCATTGGCATACAGCTCGTAGTAGGTCGGTGCGCGTTCGGTGTAGGCGCCATTGACGGCCAGCGCCATACCCGGGCTCAAGCTCCAGACCGCTCCGAGCGCACCGCTGTTGCCGCTGAATGTCCGGGTCTGCGCAGAATCGAAACGCGGCCCGGCACCGCCAAATGGCACCGTACCGCCACCTTCACTGCTGACTTCCGTACGTTCATGCCGTCCTCCGAAGGTTAGTTTAAGCGGCCCCAAGGGCAGTTCCTCGTAAAAGAAACCGGCCTTGGCATCCGTGCTGGTTGAAGGTACGAAGGCTTCGGCGCCGATTGCCGAAAAATCAAAATTGGTGAGCTGCAAACCGATTGCACCTTTCAGCGGTCCAAGATTGCCGTGGGTCGCTTCCAGGTGCATGTCGTGCCCCTTGTTGCGGAATACCGTGGCCGGAACGCCGGCATCGAGTTCGGTGTGTTCGTAATCGGTTTTACCGGCCTTGAACTTCAGCGCACGGATCGCAGTGCCCAGCTCGCGCACTTCGCCGGCGACATCCCAGCGACTGCTTTGCATGTCGATGCTGACCGTCGGTTCTGCCACCGTGCCGTAAGTCGAATTGAAATCGGAACGGGAAATACCGATGTAGCCGTTGGCCCAGGTCTGCGAAACGCCAAAGGAACCGCCGTCTGATTTTGCCGCGCTGTTGGGCAGAGTGCCTTGGGCTTCGACGGGCTGCGGGTCAGAAGCGCGCAAACGGGCGGATCGGGCAAAACCTTTTATTTTCAGGTCGTCAGTGTCGCGGGAATAAACGTCAGCATGCAGTGCAAGACTGCCGTTGCCCGCCTCAAAAACGACAGCACCCGCCTTTTCCCGCTCGGCGCCGCCGAAGCGGCCTTCAACGCGTCCGTTGACACCCTGTATTGCCGCTTGCGGAATGCGGTTATCGATGACATTGACCACACCGCCAACGGCGCTGCCGCCGTAGAACAATGCCGCCGGTCCGCGCACGACTTCCGCGCGTTCGATCACCAGCGGATCGATCGATACCGCGTGGTCAAAACTCAGCGAAGAAGCGTCCAGCATGCCGATGCCGTTCTGCAGCAGGCGGATGCGGTCACCATCAAGGCCGCGGATCACCGGACGGCTGGCGTTGGGGCCGAAACCGGTCGCGGCCACCCCGGGCAGGCCGTCCAGCGTGTCGCCGAGCGTGGAACGGCGCAGGCGGAACAGTTCTTCGCCCTGCACCACCGATGCCGGTGATGCCATTTCGAACAAATCGCTGCCCAGCGGATTGCCGGTGACGATGACTTCCGGCAGTGTCGCCGGTGACGTTTTATTGCTGACCTGCGCGTGGACGGTCGTGGCATGCGCCGCGACCGCCATCAGCGCAAGCATAAAGGGCTTGCTGCTCATGACGTTCTCCGTATGACGGAACGGCGCGCGCAACCTCAGGCCGGCGCATCACGATCCGCTAATTAATCAGGATGGGAACACCGGCCGGGCCGGTGGTGTGTCAGGAGCGGACCGGAGGGCCGCGGGAATCGTACGGAACATCAGCCGTCGTGCCGCGCGACTGCGGCACGATAACGGCATGGGCAACAGCTTCGGTCGCCGCGAAATGAAACGCGTGATCGGCGTGCATGCCGCCGAGCACCTGGCTGTAAACCAGATCAAAAGCGCACTACTCGGAAACAATGCGTTTTCCCGGCGCCTAGTGCTGATCAAGCGCA
>CAYRTN010000315.1:0-2100 GCA_964427235.1 uncultured Chthoniobacter sp.
AGGTGCAGGATCTCCACGGGGCGTAAAGGGAGTTGAGGTGGAAGGATCGGAAGCCACGCTGTGCGGCTGGGTTGGTAGCCTCCCACTTTCCGCCTTGCAGGGCTTCGATTTTCTGGCCGTCGTTCCACTCTCCGCCGCATCGTTGGCAAATGTAGCGGGCAGACTCTTCGACGCGGGCCATGTTCCACTTGCCGGCGGTCTTCGCCTCGGTGTCCCACTTTACTTGCTCCCAGAGGAGTTCGATGCGGTCGTGGCAATGCGGGCACTCGAGCATGAATTTTTCCTGCGTGCCTTTCTGGTATTCCTGCCAGATCGCGCCGTCGGGCGTGGTGGGTGTGGAGGTCTTGACGCGAAGCGCGCCGACGAAGGACTTGGTGCGGTTCTCTGCGAGGAAAAGCGCGGAGGTTTCTTGGTCGGTCTCGCGGGCGAATTTGTCCACCTCGTCCATGAGGAGAAGACCGGCCGGACGGCTGGCGAGGTTCGCCGGGGAGTTCGACCCGACGAAGACGAGCGAGCACCGCGAAAAATGCTGCTCGAGGTTTTTGAACCGGTGCCGGTCCGCTGGCTTCTGGGCGGCGAGCGTGGCGCTGTCGTCGAAGAGCGGGAGCCAGCGCGTCTCGCTGAAACTGCGGGCGAGTCCCTCGGTGGGCATGACCCACACGACCGGCTGCGGCTTGTTGCAAATCCTCCACGCCGTGCCTGCCTGCACCATCGTCGTCTTGCCGGTCTGCGTGCCGAAGACGAGCACGAGGTCGGAAACATCGACATCGCCGAAACACTCGAGCGGCTCGCGGAGGTAGGGCGTCATGCGCGTGCTGAAGTTCCCCGGCATCTGCGTTTGCCGTTCGCTCAAGATCACCTCGTCAGCGCACCACTCGGTCACGGTGCGCCGGTCAATCGGTGCGTAGATGGCGCGCAGGTGCTCGCGTAGGGCTTCGGCGGCGGGGGTCATGCGAGGCGCTTGGGTTCTTTGCCGGTGGCATCGGCCCAGCGCTGGATCGCCACGGCGACATAGGCGGGCGAGATTTCGATGGCGCGGCATTTGCGGCCAAGTTGCTCGCAGGCCATAAGTGTGCTACCACTACCACTGAATGCGTCAAAAATAGTTTTGGCTTCATGGTTTCCGATAGCCTTTGCGGCAAGTGCTACAGGTTTTTGCGTAGGATGAAACTCATTGATTCCATCGCGGTCTTGATTCCATACGGTCGCTTCAGTTGATGCCCCGCACCATCTCAAGGTTGATCCGTGCGGTTTGAAATACAAACACGGCTCATGCCGCTGCTTGTATTGCGCGTTCATTGCCGCGTATGTGGCATTTGTTTTATGCCAAATAATTAGCGCGTGAACCTCGCAATTTGCATCATGCACCGCATTGTAAACATCGCGTGCTTTTGATCCAGCAAACCACATGTAACAAGGGCCATCGACAACCGAAAGTGCTACTGGCAAAAATGCTGGATAGATGTCTGTCGAGTCGTCGTCAGCCAGCTTCTCTCGTTTTCTTTTTATTTTAACATCGCCGCTATGAAAATGCCCGCCTTCATAATTAACTCCATAAGGGGGATCTGTAAACATCATGTCCGCCTTCTCTCCGCGCATGAGTTTCGCCACATGCTCGGGGATCGTGCTATCCCCGCACAGCAAACGATGGTCGCCAAGCTCCCAAAGTTGCCCAGGCTCGACGCCCCACTTGGCGCGGAGTTCTTCGGCTTTGTCGATCTGGGGTTCGGCGTCGGCGTCTGAGGTTTCGGCCTCGTCTTCCATTTCCAAGTCGGCGAGGTCTTCGGCACCGAATCCGATCTCGGCAACATCGACATCCAAGGCGGCAAGGTCCGCGAGTTCGAGCTTGAGCATTTCTTCGTCCCACCCGCCGCCGATCTCAGCGAGGCGGTTGTCGGCGAGGATGTAGGCTCGGCGCTGCGTGTCGGTGAGGTGGCCGAGGCGGATGCAGGGGACGGTTTCAAGGTTGAGGGATTGGGCGGCGAGGACGCGGCCGTGGCCAGCGATGATGCCGTTGTCGTTGTCGATCAAGACGGGGTTGTTAAAGCCGAATTCGCGGATGCTCCCGGCGAGCTTGGCGACTTGGCTGGCGTCGTGCTT
>CAYRTN010000316.1:0-2062 GCA_964427235.1 uncultured Chthoniobacter sp.
CCGAAGCAGGCCCCAAAGTGCAGATGATCTTGGTCTTTCGCATGGAACCTATCAACAGCGATCAACTCGCGATGGCAAGCTGTTAAAACGATTCGGAGCAAAACCACATCGTTACAAACAATTCGAGTTTTTAGGAAAAAAGTCGAAAGGGGTTAAAAGAAAAACTGCTCGGGGGGGGACTCGAACCCCCATGCCTTGCGGCATGCGCCCCTCAAACGCACGTGTCTGCCATTTCACCACCCGAGCTGGATGTGAGGTGTTACCCTACTGATTCTGCTTTCGCTTGCAAGCCGGATTTTTGGGATTTTGATACGCACGCTATTTCATCCCCGTTTTTTTCGGGAGGGTTTGGAATAGGTGATTTTTTTCATTGGAGTGGGGGAGGTGCCATCCGCTGTTCCGCTTTTGAGTTCCGCTATCTGATCGCGGAGGAGTGCGGCCCGCTCGTATTCAAGGCGCGAAGAGGCTTCGGCCATATCCTTCTCGAGTTCACGAATGAGCTCGGCGGCATTAAATGAAGTCGGATCTTCTCGCAGGGAATGGGGATTATCTCCATTGCCTTTCACGATCACGTGAAGACTTTCCTGGACGGCTCGAACGACGCTGCGCGGCGTGATACCGTGCTTTTTGTTGTAGGCATCTTGCCGCGTGCGGCGGTAATCCGAAATCTCCAACAGGGCACGGATGCTGCCTGTGAGGACATCGGCAAAAAGCACAACTTCTCCATGGAGATGCCGTGCCGCTCGTCCAGCCGTCTGGATGAGACTGGTCTGGCTTCGAAGGTAGCCCTCCTTATCCGCGTCGAGAATGCAAACCAACGAGACTTCGGGGAGATCGAGTCCTTCACGAAGAAGATTGATGCCGACAAGAATATCACAGTCGCCGGCTCTTAGGGTGCGAAGGATTTCCACACGTTCGATCGTGTCGATATCGCTGTGGAGATAGCGAACCTTAAGACCAACCTCGCGCAAATAGTCGGCCAAGTCTTCGGCGGTTTTTTTGGTGAGCGTTGTGATGAGAACGCGTTCTTTTTTTTCCACTCGGCGGCGGCAAAGCTCGATCGTCTCATCGATCTGCGCCTTGAGCGGACGAACGGTGATCGTCGGATCCAGGAGCCCAGTTGGACGAATGATCTGCTCGACCACAAGGGGCGCTCCCGCTGTCGTGACATCGAGGTTTTCCTGACCCTCACCGTATTTTTTGAAGTCAAGGTTGCGACCGCCTTCGCCAAAGGTTTTTTCGGGATTCGGAATCCACTCCGTGTTTCCTGCCACACTATTGCGAATCTCAAATTGGCCAGGCGTGGCGCTCACATAAATGCCCTGAGTGCTTTCCTGCATGAATTCGTCGAAGTTCAGTGGACGGTTATCTAGCGCACTGGGGAGCCGGAAACCATAATTCACAAGTACCGACTTCCTTGCCCGATCGCCGGCATACATTCCGCCGACTTGCGGAATCGTGGCATGCGACTCGTCAACGACCAGCAAGTAATCATCCGGTAAAAAATCCATGAGCGTGTAAGGACGCGAGCCTGGCGGGCGTCCGGTCAGTTGGCGGGAATAATTTTCGATCCCGGTGCAAAATCCCATCTCCTGCATCATTTCGAGATCAAACTCGGTTCGCATGCGGATGCGTTGGGCCTCGATGAGTTTTCCTTCGCGCTCAAACTCCTCCACGCGGGCCTCGAGTTCCTTTCGGATTTCCACCATCGCCACGCGCAACTTGTCGTGAGGTGTCACGAACTGCTTTGCGGGAAAGAGAGTGAAGGTCGATAGGGTCGCGCTCACGCGTCCGGTGAGGGGATCAAAGAGACTGATCCGCTCGATCTCGTCACCGAAGAATTCGACGCGAACCGCCTCATCCTCGACTTGAGCGGGATGAACCTCGACGACATCGCCGCGAACGCGAAATTTTCCCCGTGTGAAAGCGATGTCATTTCGCTCGTAGAGCATCTCCACAATCTTGGAGAGAAACGCTTCCCGAGACAATGCCTGACCCGGCTTGATAGTGACGAGCATTTGCAGAAAGTCTTCCGGCGAGGCGAGGCCATAGATGCAGGAAA
>CAYRTN010000317.1:0-2060 GCA_964427235.1 uncultured Chthoniobacter sp.
ATAGAGAGCGCTTCAACAACCCGTTTTTGCTGCGCTTCGTGAAGAGCCAAGCCGCTGGGCACATAAAACCCACGCCGAGCCATTCGGCTCGCTACTGGGCACTCTACGCCCTGGAACAAGCCCATGCGGCGAAAGACCGGTTGCTCATGCATGGGCCAAAAGAAGGGGCGTGTGCCGACTCCCGCCGTGCTCAAGCGCTTCATCGCTTCAGAAGCATCGAAAGGCACGGAATCTTTGAGCACAACGCCGTACACCCAGTAAATATTCTCAGCATATTCGGTTCGATCCAACGGAAGTTCCAGCCAATCGACTCCAACCAGCAATTCGTTATATCGTCGCCCTATTTCACGCTTGCGATCCACAAATTCTTTGAGTCGTTCCATCTGTGCCACGCCCACGGCCGCTTGTAGGTTGCTCATCCGCCCGTTCCAACCAATCTCTTCATGTACAAATCGTTTCGGTCCAAAGCACAAATTTCTTAGCGAACGGCATTTCTCAGCCAACTCGTCGTCATCGGTTAACACCATACCCCCCTCGCCGGTCGTGACATGCTTGTTGGGATAAAAACTGAATGTGCTGATGTCTCCGAATGATCCGCAGGGGCGGTCGCGGTATTTTTGTCCAATGACTTCAGCTGCATCCTCGATGATTTTGAGACCATAATTCGCGGCCAATTCCAACACTGGGCCCATATCCACGGGCAGTCCGTAAATATGCACGAGCATGATAGCTTTCGTGCGCGGTGTGATTTTAGATTCAATCTGCGATACATCCATGTTCCAAGTGAGCGGATCAGAATCCACCACCACAGGCGTAGCTCCAGCACGAGTGATAGCTGTGGCACAGGAAATGATTGTGAAACTTGGGAGAATGACCTCATCACCCGTCTCAATTCCCAAGGCGACGATGGCGATATCAAGTGCAATCGAACCATTGCAAACCGCCACACCGTGCTTCCGCCCCGCGACCTTTGCCATCCCCTCTTCGAGTTTCTTGACAAAGGGCCCATCAGAAGAAATCCAACCCGTCTCTATACACTCAATAAGGTATTGCTTCTCATTTCCATCCAACAAAGGTTCGTTCACAGGAATCATAATTGCAGTGGTTAGATTATTTGTAATTCGCGATTTATTCCGTCCGCCACTATATCAGTCTTCTATCTTCTGCGTTTTTGCCGTCTTGCGCAAAACCACATACACTCCCCAAGATTTCTCCGATGGCTCCACTCCGGTCATCCACTCACCGGTTTCCTCAAACTCCCATCCGCCCTCCTCAGCAATCCACTGAATCTCCGGCAAAGAAAAATACCGCATATCGTGACGCTCGCGGAATTGGTTAACCTCGGAGCTTCCCTTTTTCTGAACCATTAACTCATAATGGACCTCGACTAGATTGACCTCCGTTCGAAGGACTGGCTCAGCAATGCGCGTGAGGGAAACACGTTCATCCTCTAGGCGCTTGATCCGTGTGGCGGGAAGCTCGCCGAGAACCGCCGGCCCATACCAAAAATCAAAAATAAAAATCCCACTGGGCTTTGTATGCAGCCAAGCGGTTTGCATAACTTTCCGAACATCGTCGTTCGTGGTCTGATAGCTCATCACATGAAACAATGAAGTGACCACATCGAACTCGCGGCTCAACCGCACATCGCGAACATCACCTTGGTGGAAATCCACACGATTTCCAGCCGAAGAACGCGCTTTATTGAGCATTTCGGCGGAGCGCTCCACTCCAGATACCTCATACCCAAGAGCGGCAAACTCAAAATCATGACGACCCGTTCCAGATCCCAAGTCCAAAAGTGACCGAGCAATCGGGTGATGCTTTTTAGCAAGGCGACTTACGAACTGGGCTTCAGATGCATAGTCTTTATCTCGATAAAGAAGATCGTAGGCGTCAGCATAGGTGGAATCAAAAACGCTCATGCTTTATAAGATTTTATTCAAGGAATAAAAGATATGCTCATACTTAGTCATATTTAAGATTCGTAGGTAAATTTGGATTAAATCGCGTTTTATCTGTGTCGCCAACGTAGGGGCCTTGTTTTACTTCGACCATAT
>CAYRTN010000318.1:0-2046 GCA_964427235.1 uncultured Chthoniobacter sp.
TGCTATCAAGAATTTAGCCTAGAGCAAACTCAACACCGGTTTGAATCAATCCAACCAAACCAATGTTGTAGGTGTTCAAAGGTAAATCAGCCGCCATCACCACCAAGTCGCCAGGTTTCATCCCATCAGCCAGCATCTTTATATAGGGCGCCTTGTCTGATGTAGAAGCTGTAGAGCCCACCAAATTGAACCAAAGCTTGGAAACAATGGCATCGTTAGAAGTAGCGCCAACAGCGTTCAATGCCAGAAGACCCAAGTCGGAGTAACTCAAATCATTGTCTAGGTAACTCAGCCCAATACCTACCAATCCAGGATTCTTGACAGCGTCTTTTCCAAGAACTGCACCTATCACTTTGACAGCAATTCCCGCATGGCCATCCAAATCTA
Source organism: uncultured Chthoniobacter sp. (assembly GCA_964427235.1). GTDB lineage: Bacteria > Verrucomicrobiota > Verrucomicrobiia > Chthoniobacterales > Terrimicrobiaceae > UBA967. The sequence goes on from CAYRTN010000318.1 coordinate 388, forward strand.
TGGCCACCGATTTATCAGAAAACTTCAGTCGCTCGATATGGGTAAGTACGTCCATGCCTTCGCCATTGCTTCGCTTGTCGCTTACAACAAATACAGATTTTTGGCTGCTGGTGATGTAGTTGGCAAAAGACCCAGCAAACTGCGCGGTATCGATACCCGCCCCACCATTCAATTGATCGTCGCCTTGACCTCCCTGCAATACATCACTGCCGTTCAGGCCCTCCAACCAATCATGACCAAGACCACCCACAATCAAGTTATCAGCATCGTTGCCATACAGTTTATCGGCATATGAAGTGCCCGTTAAATTCTCAATGACAGACCCAAAATTAACCGTTATCTGCCCTGCAGATGTGATGGTGCTTGATTGTTGACTTCCCACAAAGCTCCAATAGCCAGGCGTGAGGTAAACAGTAGCCCCTTGATTTACATCTGTAAGGTCGATCGTGTCCGTTCCGGCACCATCCCAAAAAAAGTTAGGCGCAGCAGAAGATACTTGATAGATATCGTTACCAGTACGTGCCTTTTGACTTGGGCCGTAAATGTACTGAAGCGCTGCAATATCCAAGGGACTCAAGCTCAAATAATATTGCGCCGAGGAATCCTCATAACTCATAACCGTCCATGCTGTAGAGTCCTCTGCACCCGTCAAGTGAGGCGGATCAGACACACTGCCACCGCCCGCTTGAGCGTATGAAAATGGATGCTCTAACCCAAGGGCATGGCCAATTTCATGAATCAGTGTCAAGGCGGCATAACTCCCATCGGCAAATTTTGAATTGATGACTGAAGTGTCAAAATAAATGTCACTCCCAATCATTGAATTGCTGGGATAGTTTGCCGAGCCAGCAGATGACGATTGGTTATTGTTTGCAAATACAAGCGTATTCGAGCCATTCGCTGTCGTTGTTTTTTTAAAATGAACATCAATGACAGAGGCAATGTAATTGAGTGCAGTTTCTGCTCTGGCAATTTGAACACTGCTAAATGTCTTGAAACCATCGCCATGGGAAGCGTTGGTGTCGTATGAAGGCAATGAAGTTGGAAAGTTGTAGTAGAAAGTGTTTGAGCTGCCAAGCAAGGAATCGAAGTAATTTCCAGAAGCATCATCTGGCAGTAAAGCATCGACCCAATACGGCAAAGCTTTTGCACCATTGGTGTAAATTACTTTTTCAATAAAGCTTGGAATCTTGACGAAGCTCGTGGACACATAAACTGTGTCATAGCCACTGGCATCATCCATCAAATCGCCAACATCTGATACGTAGTAAGTATCATTTCCAGAACCGCCATTCATGTAGTCAGCGCCGTCTCCACCGTCCAGAAGGTCGTTGCCAAGCCTGCCATAAAGTGTGTCGATACCGGCATCGCCAAATAGCTCATCGTTGCTAGATCCGCCTACGATGAAATCATTGCCGTTGCCGCCATTTATTTTCTTAATACCCGTGGCGGGATAGAAGGTGTAGGCACTTCCCACGCCTTGGTAGCCATTAACCTCGTCATCACCATCGCCTGCATCCACGATGTCATCGCCATCATCGGTAATGATGCGGTCATTGCCATCCAAGCCGTAGATGGTGTCATTGCCTGACGTGCCCGTGAGGGGTTTGTCGTTGCCGGAGGTGCCGTATTTAATCGCCATTTTGAAATGTTACACCC
>CAYRTN010000319.1:0-2046 GCA_964427235.1 uncultured Chthoniobacter sp.
CTGATAAACTAGGCATTTGTTGTATTCTTACTCCCTTAACCTCTTTAGCCATATAGAGATGTTTATCACCTGTATGTACCTCTCTATAAACAGCATCACCAAATTGGTGACTATATTTAGGATGTGTTGCAAATAATAATGGTAAGTCATCTAACTTACAATTACCATGGTGCCATCCAATAAATGTATTCCCTAATGTTAATCCTTTAACAACACTATGTTCTCTTATAAATTCTACATCTTCTGTATCTCTAAAGAATACATCTAATGCATGTGCTAAATAAAAAGATTTAGTTCTATCGTGATTACCTTGCACCAACACCACCTTTACAGTGCTAGAATGTTTTCTCAACATGTTGATTGTGTCTACAAGAATACCAAATCCCACTTCATACTCATCAGCATAATCCATTATAGTGTCCTGTGGAGTACCGTTTGTAGTTTGGTGTTGATAGTTATCAGTGTGAAAGAAATCATTTGATATAGGTAACACTACGTTGTTTATATTGTAGTTTGCTTTCACTTTTTCAATCAAAGACTGAGCCATTGTAATATATCTTCTAGCTCGTGTTGAAGGATCATTATCACCATCTACATTTTTCTTAGCTAAATGATAATCAGATATAGATATTTCTACATCTACATAGTCTTTATCTACTTGAAAACTTGGTTTTGTAATCTCTATGTTATTTGGTTTGTAGTTTTCTAAAAACTTAGCAAAGTCTTCAGGAGAGTAATCTTTTGCTTCTTTTCTTTTTGAAAAGACTGAGGAAGTAAATTTACCACTTGGTAACATCTTAGACCAGTAATTTGTAATTACATATTTGTCTAGATTTATTTTATGCAGTTTAGCTAATTCAATGTCATCTTTAGGTTCATAGTCTACAACTATTGTACTTTCTATTGTTCCTCTTTCAACATTCACTTTACGTTCTCCTGCAATACTCTTTCCTATTTCTTCATTATCTTTTTCTTTAAGTTCTTTCATGAGCTCATTAACCTCAAATTCACTTATTCCTAGTCTTTCAGCATAGAACTTTTTACTTTTCTTTTGCGTCAGTAACTCTTCTAATCGCTGTAGCAAGCTTTGATTTTCAGACATATGTACTCATGTTAGTTAAAAAAATATCGTAAAGATAAACAATAGTTTTTATATATTCCAAATAATTTTAGTTAGAGGGCTAATTCTTTATAACTAAAATAGTTAGAAACAAAAACTCCCTAGACAAATGTCTAAGGAGAAACTTAGTAAAACCAACAAAACTGAAGTTTTTTATTTATGTTAAAGTGGAGCAGTAGTTGTGGTAGTTGTTGTTGGTGCAACTGTAGTAGTTGTAGTTGTTGTAATAGATTCTACTGAAATGTCTACATAATTTACACACACTCCAGTTGATACTAACCTAACTGTAGTTGTGTAATCAGGAACTAATGCAGAAGAATATCCTGCAAGTAATGCTGATCTAGAAACTCCTGTTTCAAATGCTGATGTGAATCCATCTAAATTTGAATACAAATTGAATGGTCCTGAATCAGTTCCTGCGGTTGTTAATGTTATTAATACTGTCATATTGATTTAAATTAATTGGTTTGTATATTATATTGAAATTATACTATTGTCATTGCTATGGTATATACCGAACATGAAACTGGACTTGTTGTAGTTGATGTTGCAATAAGATAAGTTCCCATATCAACAAAATTACCAGTTGAAGTGACACAAGTTCCACCTGCCTGATTCATTGTATTTGATGTGGTAACACCAGTGTATGTATATAGTTCTATTGTAAAATTATTACCAATTCCTGATACAGGAGTTGAATATGTAGTACTGAAAGTTTGTGTAGCCCCAGGAGCTATATTAAGAGTAACAAAAGCTACAGGAGTACCATTTACTCTGATCAAAGCGGTATTTGCTGTTATAGTGTTTGCTGTATTGTTTACTACAGTTCCAGCATACGTATAAACTGGAGTTGTTGTACTTGTTGTTGTTGTGCTACTACTAGTTGATGTACTAGTAGAAGTACTTGTGCTTGTTGAACTTGTTGA
>CAYRTN010000320.1:0-2043 GCA_964427235.1 uncultured Chthoniobacter sp.
TCCTGCCTCGCGTGAAAAATGTCGGCACCATCCGCGCCGCGGACCACGTCCTCCAACTGGCATGGACTCCCGCCGGCGATAGCCTCGCCATCACGCCTTCGACGGGGGATATCCTTGTCGCGGATGCCACCGCCGGGATCATTCAAAAATTTCCTGCTCACGGAATGGGGAATGGGGCCTCGGCTTGGTTTCATGGCGACCTAGCGACATGTGGATTTGACGGCAAGATTCGCTGGGCCGGCCAGGAATGGAAACCCGGACGTGGCATGATTGAGCGTCTCAAAACGAGCCCAGACGGAACCCATCTTGCAGCCGGACAAGGCCGCGCGCTGCACATTTTCGATAAAAACGGGCCGACCGATTTCAGCCTCCCACAGCTTCCCGACGCCGTCGCGGATTTTGTCTGGAATCCTGCCAAGGCGAATGAAGTTGCCACGGTCGGGGCTGGTGGCGCCCGCATGTGGAGGCTCGGAGAGAAGGAGCCCTTCGCCCGCTTCGACTGGGGCGGAGCGAGCATCTTGGTTGATTGGTCACATACCGGACGATGGCTTGCCACGGCGGATCAAACGGCCAGCGTGCATGTTTACGACTTTCCGCGCGATTACCCGCTGCACATTCAAGGATTTGAAAGCAAAGTCCAAGCGCTCGCGTTTTCTGCGGATGGCACTCGCTTGGCCACGGGCGGCAGTCCGGTCGTTACGGTCTGGCCGTGTACGGGAAAAAAAGGCCCCGAGGGAGCCAAGCCAATCCAAGTGGAAGGCCACGATCTTGATGTTTGCGCGGTCGCCTTCTCGCCGCTCACGGGCCAGCTCGCGACTGGGGATGAATCCGGCACGCTGCTTGTGATCACGTTCGAGACCGGCCAATTCCGGCGCAAGCGCTCTCGCTTGGCATCCGGTATCAGTGCTCTCGCTTGGCACCCAACCCTGCCCCTTCTAGCCATCGGCCATGTTGATGGAGAGGTGATGCTTCTGTCCCTAGCATAAGGAACCCATTTGGAAGCCTGCAAATTGAATATGCGAAACCGCCTTATGAACTCTGCGATGTGGGCTTTTTTGATGCTCGCGCTCGTGGGAATCGCTTGCGGAGCATCAACCCCGGAAGAGGTGAATGCCGCTTTCGGCGTGGATTTCTTTTCCGATGAAAACCTTTGGGATGACGATGCCTCCATCCTCGCACAGAAACTCGCATGGCCCCTCGAATCTCAAACCTCGACGGATTTAAGTTATCGCAAGTATCCAGGACCCAGCGAGCGCGTGCTAGGCTGTCGCTCGTATTCCAATGCCCTCTACGGCGACGATGGTCATGTGTCCGCCATTTCGATCCTCTTTGCGAATAAGGGCGACGCTGTGGATATATTGAAGGCGGGCGCGAGCGCTCGTGATGTGCGCGAAGTGAAAGGCCAGATTCGAGATTACAAAAAAGGCATTCTGGAGGACAAAAAAAATCTCACATTGGTTCTTACGAAGCTCTTTGGCGATCCCGTGCCCGATCGGTTCGGCCAAGGCAGGCAGACGACGGAATTGGTGAAGCGTTGGGACTGGAACGGCCATTCGTTTCTCCTCGCTGCGCCTCGCGATGAATATGTGGCTCTTCGCATCTTACCTGTGGAATCCGCTAAGGCTGGTGGGCGTTCCCGGATATCGGATGCGGTAATGAAGGCGCGTGTGGAATCTCGTGTTGAGACACGTCCGAATGGCGATGTGATTCTCAAGGAAATGCCCATGGTCAATCAAGGCCCCAAGGGTTATTGCGTTCCTGCGACATGGGAGAGGGTGATGCGCTATATGGGGGTTCCTGCCGATATGTATATACTCGCGATGGCCGGCCAGAGCGGCGCTGGCGGCGGCACCTCGCTGGAGGCGATTCGCGCCGGTGCTAATCAGTCGATCGCCGCCGCAGGTCGCCGCATTGTGCAAGAGCAGATCCGGTGGGACCCGAACGCGATCGCCAGATTCATCGACAAGGGCCTACCCATCATTTGGGCGATGTTTTCCACAGAGGAGTTCAACGCCGCTGCAAACTCGCGCCAAGCGGCCAGAG
>CAYRTN010000321.1:0-2043 GCA_964427235.1 uncultured Chthoniobacter sp.
ATAAGCCAGAGATCGCGCTGGCGGCAGAACTTGAGAACGGCGGCGATCGGGAAGGGATTGCCCAAGGCGTGGGCGATCATGACGGCCTTCGTTTTGCCAGGCGAGTATGCGGCCTCCAGTTGCTCGGCGCGGATGTTTCCAGTGGTCGGGTCGTTATCGACAAAGACCGCGACGGCTCCAGATTGAATAATGGGCGCAACGGTGGTCGGAAACCCTGCGGCGACGGTTATGACTTCATCGCCGGGCTGGATACGCCTGTGAGGCGGCAGCTTGTGGGTGGTGAGCGCGGCGAAGGCGACGAGATTGGCCGAGGAACCGGAATTGACGAGCAGTGAGTGGCGGACGCCGAGGAGCGCGGCGAGTTCTTTCTCGAAGGCCTCCCCCTCGGGGCCAAGCGTGAGCCAGAAATCCAGAGTGGACGAGACGGCAGCCTGCACTTCGTCTTCAGTGAAAACGCGACCGGCGTAAGGAACAGTGGTTTTGCCCGGAATGAAAGCCGGACGCTGCGGATCGTCGCCCGGTCGGTTGGCGGTGTGAAATGTGCGGGAGTAGGTGCGAGTGGCTTCGCTGATTCGCTGTTTGAGAATGGGAGCCACGAAGGCCATATTCAATTGGCCGCAATACCTCGTAACCGAGGCGGCATTGGTTTTAGCCACATCGTTGACTATGATCCAAGACTCCATCGGCAGGCTTCCTTTTTGAAAAGAACCTGGCTCGATTTTGATCATTCCAGAAGTGTCGAATGCTTTGCTGGAAATCTTAAGAACTTCAAAATCTCCCCACTCGTCGGCATTTGAAATAACCAAGCATGGCCGCTCCTTGAAGAGAGGCTTATCCGCCATGGGAAACTGAGCAAAAATGACATCGCCTATCATAAAATCTTAGGCTTTGAATTCAGCGAGCGGCAGAGTCGCATCGACCGGGATTGCCTCCACGACTTGATCCCACTCGTCTTCCTTCATCCACTCTTGGTAACTCTTCGATTGGGTCTGAAACATCATGTCCTCGCGGCTTTCCTTGGGAATGGACTGCCAGATTCGCTGAGCGGCCAATTTTTCGATCTCCTCGCTTGTGAAAAGCTCGATCTCACGGCCTTGCGGCATCTTGCCAGTGCAATCAATAATGCGAAGCGTATTTCCTTCTGCAAAAACTTTTATGCTCATAATATTTAAAATTTAACTGAAAAATTTAAAAAAGGTCAGCGGCGTCCTCGTCCTCATCACCGCGAGTGAAAGACGGCATTTGCAAATCGAGGTGCATTTTGGATTTGAAAAAATTATCCCAATCGACCTCTTCATCCGCGGTATCGGCAAAAAAATTACAAAGACCTATTGTCTCAAAATTTTTATCGGCATCCAAGGTATCGCAAATATTCATTTCTTAGCTCAAATATTCCTTAATTTGGCGCTGCGTCAATTCCGCAGGGTCGGCACATTCGTGCATGGCACGATACCATTCTACTGTTTTTTGGACAGCGGTTTCAAAGTCCCATCGGGGCTGCCAACCGAGCAGGTGAAAGGCTTTTTCGGTGGTCAGGTTCAACTTTCCGGCCTCGTGCGGTGCATTCGGATCAGATTGGTCGATCCACTCTCCGGGCCAGTGTTTCAGGGCCTCCGAGACGACATCCGCCACCGTGCGGTTGGCACTGAGATGCGGGCCGAAGTTGAAAGCGGAATCAAGCGTGCCGGACGGAAAGCTTTCTCTGGTGAGTTTCGCAGCCAGCAGGAGGTAACCGGAGAGCGGCTCCAGCACATGCTGCCAAGGGCGCGTTGCAGTTTTATTCCTAACGGGAATAGTTGACGAATCTTTGAGGGCGCGGATGCAATCAGGCACAATGCGATCCGTTGCCCAGTCGCCACCGCCAATGACATTGCCGGCTCGGGCGCTCGCGATTTTGACAGGATGGTTTTGAAAAAACGAGCGACGCCAAGATGAAATCGCAATCTCGCAAGCCGCCTTGCTGGAGCTGTAGGGATCATGACCACCGAGTGGATCCTCCTCACGATACCCATGCAGCCACTCGCGGTTCTCGTAGCATTTATC
>CAYRTN010000322.1:0-2042 GCA_964427235.1 uncultured Chthoniobacter sp.
ATTACCGTGCCAGTTGATGGCGGATTGGTGATGCCGTAAATATTAAAGTAATACAAAAGCCCCGCGGAAGTTAATCTGCGGGGCTTTTGCTATGTAACTCTAGAGAATAGAACTCTTTTGACTAAGGTGAGAAAAGTTTAGCACCTTTCATTTATCCACAGAGTAACTACGCACTCACAAAGAAAAGTTCGTATTGCCTTACCTTCCCTTTGCGTACTGCTGTAGCTCAACGGATAGAGCACTCTTTTGACTAAGGAGCGGTTGCGGGTTCGAATCCCGCCAGTAGTACGCACATCAAGTGGCCCCGCAGTTTGTCGCGCGGGGTCACTTTTTACTTACTCAATCCTGGTGATTTTCTCTAAAGGCCACCATAATTTGCCTATGCGAAAGAGATTTCTGGTCTTACTCACAGTGACTCTTACCTTGGGATTACTACAACCAATTGCCACAGCTGCGCCAAAGCCTGGCACAGTGTGTAAGAAAGCTGGTCAAACAAGCACATCAGCCGGAATCAAATACACCTGTGTTAAATCTGGAAAGAAGTTGGTGTGGAATAAAGGTGTGGCAGTTAAGATGCCAGCGCCTGCTCCAAGTGCAGAAACAAAAGTTGAGGTAAAGAGCCTTTTAAGTAGTGATCCTAGAATCACAGCGTTCTCCGCACTAACTTCGATGGATATCTGTAAGACAGTCGATAAAACACCAGATTATTATCAAAATGCTGTGTTGCATAAAAATGGTTTCCCTAGACCAGTTAAATCAATGTCTGGTAAAAACTCAGCCAAAGTATTAGTTATACCGCTGAGCTTTACAGATCTTCCCTTTCGTAAAGAGAAATATCAAAGAGCCCAGCTCTTCACATCAGATCTAGACATGCTCAATGAAACTATCCCATTAGTTAAAGAGTCCTATAAGAAGCTCTCAGCTGGACGCTTTGAAATCACCATTGATGTGCTGCCGGAGAAAGATTGGTGGATCATCAACTCTGATAACCCCCTCAGCGGAGCGTGGGGAGTTGATAACTTTGGCAAAATTGTAGAGATTATTGAAAAACATAAAAAAGATTTTAACTTTGATGATTATGACACGTATGCATTTATCACTGGTTTTGGCGTTCAAGGACAAGCTGGACTTGGTTCAGCCCAAGCTCAATTCAGCATGACCCACAAGAGCGCTAAGTTAGGAAGCTTTAATGCCGTTCTCATGGCAGGTGGCTTTAACAACACCACGTTGTGGGTCCATGAACTTGGGCACTCACTCTATGGTTTTGAAGATCTCTATCTTTTCAGTGAGGCAAGAAGTCAGAGCTCAGGCACATTAGGTTTAAAAGATATGAATGTGCCCAACAAGTGGGACTTAATGGCTGATTCAACACGTAGCGTGTTTCTTGAGTGGAATAAGTTCTTAATGGGTTGGATCAAAGACTCAGAGGTTCGATGTCTAAGTGATCAGAGCACTTCCATTCACTATCTCTCAGATGTGGACACAACCACAGACCCTAAGTTGTTAACGATCAACCTTGCTCCAGGTGTGACGTTGGCAGCTGAAGTAAGAACCGCTGCAGGTGTAGATAAAGGCTTACTTCTCTACATCATCAACACCTACATCAATCATGGTGAAGGTCCCATCCTGACTCAAAACACTTTGTTGGCAAAAGGGCAAACAAAGGCAATGTTGGGCTGGGAGTTCACTGTGATTGACTCTGATGAGACGGGTTTACTTGTCTCAGCAAAGAAAACAGATATTGATAAGTTTGTTCCACCTCCACCAAAGCCTGCAGATAACAATCCTGGCCAACCAACTTCACCTATCCGTGTCACTAGAGGTGAAGTAGTTCCTAATGGTTCCTTGCAAGGGCGAGCAACCTGGAATGTGACAGGCCATGAGTCATACAGGCTCTATGTAACAGATGTAGTGGACTTCCAAAAGGTTTACTTTGAAACTGGCTATGTCAATGATTCAAGTAATCCTTTAGTCATTGATATTAAAGGGCTGGTCTGTAAAAAGGAGTTTCGCACCATGACTGAGTTCTTCACAGAAAAAAA
>CAYRTN010000323.1:0-428 GCA_964427235.1 uncultured Chthoniobacter sp.
GATCATTGTTAGATGGAATTGATTCAATACAGGCAAGAACTAGGTTTGGAAGTAGTACAACTTCACTTTTTAACTCCACTACAGTAACGATTTACAGCAGCAATGTTACTACTGACAGCGTTTCAATATCTGCAGCTGCATTACAGTCAGTTTCTACTGTAGCAAACTCAAAAGCAGCAGCTCTGAGTACATCTGTAACAGTTGCAACCAACACTGTGACAGTAGCTACTTTCCAATCTATAACTACTCTTGCTTCAACTTATATTTCTGATTTGGACACTCAACGAGGAGTTCTAGGAGCCATCCAAAATCAAATGGAGTATGCAGTTAACAACATTACCGAACTGTCTGCCAATTTAACATCGGCTCGAAGCAGAATTATTGACACTGATTATGCTAGTGAAACAGCATCGTTAACCAAAGGTCAA
>CAYRTN010000323.1:438-2039 GCA_964427235.1 uncultured Chthoniobacter sp.
ATGTTGGCTCAGGCAAATCAAATGCCTAATGTTATTTTGAGCCTCTTGAAGTAAGATAAAGTTCTTCAACCAGCCTTAAAAGCTGATTGAGGATCTTAAAGGAGAAACAACCCATGGATGCGATTTCAAACAATGCAGTCAGTCTGGGGGCAATGTTGTCAAAAATTAAGTCCCCTGTTGAAGCTGCTCCCATCAGTGATGCCGAAGTAGTTTCTAAGGTGGCCAGTGTGCCACTACCCAAGACCAATGTTAAAGAGTCTAGTCAAGAAGTAAGAGACGCAGCCGATAGCGCAATGAAGGACATTCAACACTTCATTTCGTCTCAGGCTCGATCTGTTCGTATTTCTAAAGACGAAACTTCTGGGCACATGATTGTTCAATTGGTAGATCCAGGCACGGGTGAAGTGATTCGCACCTTGCCTTCTGAAGAATTATTGCGCTTGGCAAGATCATTCGAAATGCTGGGCAACAAAATGGTGCACCAGGTGGCCTGATTTTTGCATCTGCTAAATCATGGCCGTTTCTTCCACTTCTAGCAGTACTTCTCGATCAGGCAGCTCTCTCGATGTGGCTGGCATTGTCAGTGGCCTCATGGAAGCAGAGAATGTACCGGTCACCAAGCTAGACAGCAAGATTAGTAAATCTACGGTCAAAATTACGGCACTAGGGCAAATCAAAAGCCAATTGTCGGCACTTAAGTCAAGCTTAATTGATTTGCAAACACCGGCAAATTTTTCCAAACAAGCGGCAAAATTTAGCAACACTTCCGTAGCAACTGCAGAATTTACTGCTACTGCTACTGCTGCAAGTTATCAGATGGAAGTTACCAGTCTGGCTCAACCCACCATTTGGAATGTGTCTGGTTTTTCCACATCTGAAAGTGCCTTGGCTTGGTATAACGCTGCCGAGCAAAGTAATTTAAGAACCAATGTGACAGGCGCCGATGCTACTGTATTTCAAAGTGCTTCAGGATCGTTTGTGCTTTCCCTTAAGTCAAAAACTATAGGTTCGAATTTTTCTTTTACTTTAAGCGCTGCTGATATTGCTGCGGGTATTACCAAGCCAGCTACTGCCTACCAAACTGCTACCAATGCTGTGTTTAAACTCAACGGTGTTCAGTTCACTCGCTCTAGTAACACCGTATCCGATGCCATAACTGGCGTCACGCTCAATTTGGCCAACACTACAACGGTTGGAACGCCCATTACATTAACTGTCTCTACAGAAACAGTATCAGCCAGGCCCAAACTCGATGCATTGGTAAAGGCCTACAACGATTTATATACTTTCTACAAATCGCAAACTGCTTCCAGCATAGATGCTGCTACTCGGGGCATTCTGAACAGTGACTTTGGTGTCTCTAGCATGATGCGACAGTTGGTTTCTGGCCTTATGTTGCCCATGACAGACAGCATAGGGGTCGCACTGACGGGCCAAACCGATTTGTCTGCTATGGGCCTACAACTTTTAGATAATGGCAATTTAGCACTGGACGACACTTTGCTTTCTGCTGCCAGTAGTACTTTGCAAACGCGATTGGCTGCAGGCATTCGAATTGGCTACTCAAGCACTTTAAGTTCAGATTTGGCAAATCAAATTGG
>CAYRTN010000324.1:0-2038 GCA_964427235.1 uncultured Chthoniobacter sp.
TTGAAGATCGAGCTCGAATCCCTGCCGACCGAGCTCGATCAACTCGAACGTCAAATCATGCAGCTTGAAATGGAGCGTCAGGCACTCAAAAAAGAAAAAGACCCCGCCAGTCGCGAGCGTTTGGAAAAGCTCGAGCGCGAACTCGCTGACGTGAAGGAACAATCCTCCACGCTCCGCGCCCAATGGCTCAAGGAAAAGGAAGAGATCGGCAAATCCCAGAAGGTCGCCGAGAAAATCGAACATCTTCGATCCGAGTTGGAGCAGGCCCAGCGTCGAGGCGACCTCCAGCGCGCGAGTGAAATTCAATACGGACAGATTCCTGAAATGGAGCGAGCGCTCCATAAAATTCAAGCAACCGAACCGGATTCCGCCATCCCAAAAAAAGGCGGACTCCTCCGCGAAGAGGTCACCGATGAGGATATCGCCAAGGTTGTTGCTACATGGACTGGGATTCCCGTATCCCGTTTGCAAGAAGGTGAGCGGGCGAAATTAGTGAAAATGGAAGAGCGACTCATGGAGCGCGTTGTTGGTCAGCAACAAGCCATCAAGGCTGTTTCTAATGCCGTTCGCCGTGCCCGCGCTGGCCTTCAAGATGAGAATCGTCCGATCGGTTCCTTTCTTTTCCTCGGCCCGACCGGTGTCGGAAAAACCGAGCTTTCCAAGGCGCTTGCCGAATTTCTCTTTGATGACGAGGGAGCGATCATTCGTCTCGATATGTCGGAGTACATGGAGAAACACACTGTCGCCCGCCTTATTGGAGCCCCTCCGGGCTATGTAGGTTACGAGGAAGGGGGGCAATTGACTGAGGCCGTGCGTCGCAAGCCCTATTGCGTGATTCTTTTTGACGAAGTGGAAAAAGCTCACCCAGATGTATTCAATGTCCTTCTTCAAGTGTTGGACGATGGACGCATCACTGATGGTCAGGGGCGAACGGTCGATTTCAAAAACTGCGTTCTCATTATGACCTCGAATATCGGTTCTCAATTCATCATGGAGGACCTAGAAAAAGGGGAGCGTAATCGCCGTGTTCAGGACGCTCTTCGCGGGCACTTTCGCCCAGAATTTCTCAACCGCATCGATGAGATCATCATCTTCGACCGCTTGGATAGCAGTCAGATCACGCACATTGTTGATATCCAGTTGACCCGTCTGCTGCAGCGCCTCGCCAAGCAGAATATCACTCTCACTCTAGATGACTCAGCGAAGCAGTTTCTTGGTAGGGAAGGCTACGACCCTGCCTATGGGGCTCGCCCTCTCAAGCGCGTCATTCAACGCGAGATTCTTGATCCGCTCAGCCTTGAAATTCTCGATGGACACTTCGGTGAGGGAGATCATATCGAGGCGCGACAAATGGAAGGGAAACTTAGCTTTCAAAAATCTAATGGGGCAGGGTAGATAGTCTGTTTTCACTCTCTCCGAATGGTCATCAAATTACGTTTCTCAAAATATAGCTCATTTTTAGCCGTTCTCGCAGGGCTTCTGTTCACTGCCAATTTCGCGTTGGCGGTGGTGGATTTTGTTCAAGTGCCTAGCGAGGTCATGAAAAAGGAAATCCCTTCCTCAGTCACGATGCCCGCGGATTACGCGAGCACGAAGGCTCGGTTGCCAGTTGTCTACTTGTTGCACGGTGCCGGCGACGATGAGCGTGGATGGGGCCTCAATACCCCTGTGCAGGAAATGGCAGATAAATATGGCGTCATTATAGTAACGCCTAGCGTCGGACTCAGTTGGTATTTCGACAGTCCTGTGGATAGCAGCAGTCAGTTCGAAACTTTCGTATCAAAGGAACTCGTGAAGTATGTGGACTCACATTATCGGAGTTTGCCAAAACGAGAGGGCCGCGCGCTTGCGGGTTTGAGTATGGGTGGACATGGAGCCATGTTCCTCGGTCTCCGTCACAAGGACATATTCAGCGCTGCAGTTCCGATCAGTGGGGGAGTAGATATATGCGGTTCCCACCCCCTCGTTGGACCGTTCTCAGAGAGATGGGGGATTAAGCAATACCTAGGCCCCATTGAGATGTACCCCGAACGCTGGC
>CAYRTN010000325.1:0-2023 GCA_964427235.1 uncultured Chthoniobacter sp.
CCTCGTGGGCAGTCGAAAGTTGGATGTAAACGGAGCAGAGGAGCATGAATACGGCGGCTTGGAGGAGGCCGACGAGAATCTCCAGAAAGTAGAAGGGCAACGGAATGGTCACCGACATGATGTAACTGGCCCATGAGGGAAGATGGAGTTGCTTGCCCAAGGTGATCATGGTCGATAGCAGGTTCTCACCCGCAAAAACGTTACCATAGAGTCGCAGTGACAGCGAAACGGGACGGAAGGCCATCGAGACAACCTCGATCACACCAACAAAGAGGAAAACGGGAATGAGGATGATGGCCATGATGCCGGTCAATCCGCCTTTAACTCCGAAAATGTGGCTCAGGAAATTTTTGACACCCACTTCGGTTAGCGACCAGTAGAGCCAGAAAATCATGAACACGGTGGACATCGCCAAGGTCATGTTGAGGTCGGCTGTGGTCGGACGAAGAATAGGGGTGGTGATCTCAGGGACGTAGAGCATGCCTTCCCCGTCATGCCCCCAACCAATCGAGCCAACACCAGGGAGGAGACCAAACCAGTTTGAGACAATGATGAAGATGAAGAGGGTCGCCAGCATGGGGAAAACGCGGGCTACCATGTGAGAGCCAACGATGCTCTCGACCAAGTCGTAGAGACCTTGCACCACCGCTTCGAAAAAGTTCTGAGAGGCGCCTGGGATCACTGTCATGTTTTTGGTGGCCTTGCGGGCGAACCAAATAATGAACGCCGCTACGGCGAAACTCACAAATACGGAATTGGACAACCAATCAAGGAAGGGCACGCCCTTTTCATCCGGAAAAATGGACGGAGCATGGAGCGATAGGACGGACGCGATGAGATTGATGGAAAGCATGGATCTTCGTCAAAAAATGGTTTTCTGCAGCTGTGGAAGTTTGCCTGACCGTTTGGTAGTCGGAAACCCTACAGGTTGCGGAGGGTGGATTTGATAACACACCCGCGATCTCAGGCAACTCAAAAGACAAAAAAAGTGTCTGATTGGAGTATTATTAATTGCTTCGTCTTTGAATGAGGACGCGAAAGGCTTCGCCCGCCTCGAGGAAAGGCATGGGGAGTGATGCTGTAGCCCCCTGTTCTTTCAAAAAGGCGAGGAGCGTGCAGTTGGTCTCGGTGCTCCATCCAAGGTTGATGCCCCATTTTTCGAGGTCGGTGAAATTCACGTCGGCCGTGATGTCGCAGAAACCGGGGTTTTTAAAAACATCGTTGCCGCTTAGGCGTTGCTGGACCGCGTATCCACGGAGTGAACCAGCAGGTCGCCGATGATAGAGCGTCCGCGACAGTTCACCGTAATCAATTGTCAAAATTGCTCCCGACATCCAATGCGGGGCCCAGGCTTCCTGCCAGCGGCGATAGCTTTCGTGGATCTCGACCCGTTGACCGATCGGGTGGGGGTGGTCGAAAACACTCGATTCCGGTAAAGTGGCGCTGACGAGTTGCTCGGAGATTTTTCCATCCGCGATGTGGAGATGAAGCTCCATCCAACCATCCTCTGTTTTCTGAAAAATGCGGCAAGGGAAGGCGTCGGGGAGTTCGTTGGAGAAGATGTGGGCGTGGCCGTTCGTTGACTGGAGTGCCTCTTCCACGCTGTCGTGCCAGACGACACGGAATCCACTAAGGCGTTCCATTTGCTTCGCGCGAAGTGGGGCGGAGATTTCGACGATGTGGTAGGTCGTGCGCAATCGCCTCCACCAGCCAAGGCGACGAAGGACGTCCTTGGCGAGTTCGCCGTTGCCAGCGCCGATCTCGATCACATGCCGTGGTTTTTCTTTTTTGATCCAAGTCGCTAAGCCAAGCGAAAGCGAGGAGTCGAGTGTGGCCCAAGTTGAGAAGTCACCCCGGCGGCCGACGGTGCGAATCCGAGAGCTGTAGTAGCCGAATGCGGGATTGTAGAGGGCCTCTTGCATGAAGCGCTCCGCCGGCACGGTGCCGCCGAGTTTCTCCTGCAAATCCAGCAGGTATGACCCGGCGTTGCTCAAGGTGTGGTGAGGCGCTCCTCCTCGGTGAC
>CAYRTN010000326.1:0-2017 GCA_964427235.1 uncultured Chthoniobacter sp.
GCTGAGGCTTTCTGTCGATTTAATAACCAATTGAAGGTTAGTTAGTAACAGCAAAATCATCCGGAATCCATCGCCCTCAGTTGCGTTTTCGTCCATCGAGGATTTACTCCGCGAAAAGTTCGCGGAGACCATGATTAGTAACAACACGAAAATCTTTTCGAGCTGGAAAAACTTTGAGAGGTCTCTTCCTAGGAGAAAGTATAACGTCAAAGGGACTTTATCATATCTACCGCTCTACACACTAGAATATTATGCTCGCGATGATGATCTACAGAGGTTCGCAGATGAAATTATGCAGCCTCCTAAAAAGAGTGAGCAGATCCGCACATGGGTGAAGTACATCGCAGCACCATCCAGCTCTGGAAAAAGTACCTGTATATTGCCAGCATTTTTGAAGACAACCCTTAGTCATTATTTCTACATTGCATTTGACAACAATCAAGACAAGAATTTCAAACTGCGGTCGCCTTTTCTGATTAGCAATGACCCTGATATAGCGCGCGAACAAGGTGCTGATTTCATGTTCCAATGTATCAAAGGTTTCTTGGACTCCCCATTGCCAGGTTCTCAAAAGATCGAATGTAACCCCAATCCGCCAGACTTCCAGACAACCGAAGATGAACTGGAAAAATATCTGAACGAAAAACTTGGAGATCAGCATCAGTGTCTGTTTCATCTGGATGAACATCGCAAAATGTGCCCGAGAATTTCTGAGGACGACACGGGCAAAGATTTTTCCCAAGGCGCCATGGAAGTACTGGCAAGAGTATCTAGAGCTCACGTAGTAGCTACATACACTGATGTTCCATCACTGCCTCCAAAAGGATCGTCCGGGGTTTGTCGAATACCTTTAAAGATGCCGATCTTGAATGTAAACAAGATCATGGAAACTGTTCCAGAGCTGCGCATCACTATTCCCTCCAAGGCGTCTCGAAGCTTCCATAGGAAACTGGCGACTCTTAAACTGCGGCTTAGTATGAATATTCGGCGTTTGGGAATCACAAGCGTCCTTCACGTTCGCCATGATTGCCCGGAAACAGAATCATTTTTAGCTGCATTTCAATCTGCCGCTTCACTTATCGACAAGGAAGGAGAGGGTGCTCTGGAGGCTTGCATGAAACTTTGCAAGTTCAAAAAATCGATAGATTTAGGAGCTGATCCTAATGCGGCCGCACTCCTTTTGGGTATACCTGAAAGCGAGAGATTTAATGACAAGTATAGGCAGATGGTGGATCTTCAAGTGGTTGGCGATGATCTGTTAAGTACCAGCTTGGACAAGCTATTGGTCAGTCGCGATCCTAATATTGAGGTGTATAATGAAGGCCGAATAATATTTAATTCAATGCTAGCATGGGACGACTACTTATCCAGCACTCCACTTGAGGCCGCATATATTTGGACTCTCGCAACGCGGTCAGCAATAGTTGGGCGCCTGAATTTTTACGAGGATGAGTTTACAATTAAGTGCAGCCAGCTGGCGCCAGCCCGCCTTTTCCCTGGTGACGACAGCAGCATCTGCGACACAGCCTTCTTGAGACAGGACGTCTTGTACTACGCTGATGAGCGCAACGGCAAGCCAACCCACCCCCTCGCTGATATATTTTTTATTACAAGAAAGCAGCAGCTGGTTCTGGTGGACGTGGCTGGAGGAGATGATAATAAGGTGATGCAAAAGAGGAAGAATCTTTTGGCATGGATTGAAGCTTGCGGCGGGTGCATTAACGGCTACACGCTGCACGGAGTGGTTCTGGCTCCCAATGATATCACCGGCAAAACTTCTTCTAAAACCCGCGTTCCCAACACGAATGAGAGCAGTGCAGTGGAGGTAGTACGAGGTAGGGATGCTCGCCGTCTGTTGGGTGGGCTGGACCAGATCTTTGTATGGTTGGAGTAGTAAGTTTAAAGCTGGATGAGGTGTCGTCGCGATATCAATTTAGCGCCTCTATATGATCGCAATCTTCTTTTCTTTGTTGCATTACTACCGGTAGCATAATATCATAATGTAATTTCTACGTCA
>CAYRTN010000327.1:0-1992 GCA_964427235.1 uncultured Chthoniobacter sp.
CCAAGCCCTCTTGGCCATTGCTGGCAAAAACCAACTGCACATCGTAGCCATTGAATCCCTTTCCGATCAGGGTGTGAATCATTCGACTGTCATCGATACTCAGAATTTTAGGTGCGCTCATATTTTAAAAATATTATTTCTCCAAAGTTGCAAAAACCTGCACTGTAAGACACCCCAACCCTCCATCAAAGACAAAATCGTTCCGAACGCTGACGGATGCTGTCTTCGCCGAAACAGAAATCTCATCACCACGAACGACGCTGGGTATGCTGAGCGCGCAGTTGTAGCCCATATCACAAAGCTGGGACTTCAAGTTTCCGGTGATCATGTTGGTGAGTTCGGCAACGACATCGTTAACGTCTTGAACGGACGCCTCGCCTCCGAGAATTTTTTCAGCAACCACTTTTGCAAGCTGATCTTGAAAAGCAGTATAAACGATACCCGTGACCTTGCCGCTTAATCCAATAGAACCAGTGACTCCCTTGAGTAAAGAAGGCTGAGGGGCGGAAGGATTTCCGGTGCCCGGCACAAGCGACAACCCAGCCATGGTCTGCATAACCTCAGGGACATAGTAGTTCAGAATTTCGAGAATAAGCGTCCCTCTTTTACTGGGATCGGCAAGAATAGCAGCATCGATGTTCATATGGGTTATTTCTCGGAGGACCGGTGAATTTAAACCCTAAAAAAGGGCAAGACAGGCGGAGTTTTTAATCAGAGCCCGAGTTGGCGTCAATGGATTTTCGCCCTTAGGACAAGAAACTCCGAAAGCAATCGGGACTCAACTGGTGATGGCGAACTCGGACTCGTAGTGGTTTGAAACAGGCTGCGGCGACCACTCGGGATATTCAAAGATTTTTCCCTCAAAATTACGAATGACGATTTTTTCCGCATCATGATAGACGACGTAATCGGGATTAACCGGCACCTTGCCGCCGCCACCTGGGGCGTCGATGACAAATTGGGGAATCGCATAGCCACTCGTAAATCCGCGCAGGGACTCGATGATCTCGATCCCTTTCGCAACAGGCGTGCGAAGATGGGACGAGCCACGAATCAGGTCGCATTGATAGAGATAGTAAGGCCTCACCCGGCACAGCAGAAGCTTGTGCACAAGTTCACGCATAATCGCAGGGTCATCGTTCACACCAGCGAGAAGCACGCTCTGGTTGCCTAGCGGAATACCGCTATCCGCAAGTCGCCCGAGCGCATCCCTTACCTCGGTGGTCAACTCGCGCGGATGGTTCACATGCACACTCATCCAAAGCGGATGGTATTTCCGAAGCATGGCGCAAAGTTCCGGCGTGATTCGTTGCGGAAGAAAAATGGGAACCCGCGTGCCGATGCGGAGAAATTCGATATGCGGAATACCGCGCAAGCGCTGAAGGATGCCCTCCAACTTGGAATCGGAGAGCAGTAGCGCATCACCCCCAGAGAGGAGCACATCGCGAACCTCGGTGTGTTTTTCCAGATAACGAAAAGCCTCTTCAAAGTCGGTGACCAACTCCTGCTCCCCAACCCCGCTCACCACACGACTGCGTGTGCAGTACCGGCAGTAGGAAGCGCAACGATCGGTGACAAGAAAAAGCACCCGATCTGGGTAGCGATGCACAAGTCCGGGCACAGGCATCGACGAATCCTCTCCGCAAGGATCGGCCATATCGAATGGAGAATCATATCCCTCTTCAATTCGTGGGATCACTTGTCGTCGAATCGGACAACCGGGATTATCTCGCTCAATGAGATTGAAATAATGAGGCGTAACGGCCAGCGCCAATTTCGACCCGGCGAGCAATACGCCAGCGCGTTCCTCCGTGTTGAGATTTAAGTGCTTCTCGAGTGACGCAAGCGTCGTAACCCTGTTTTTTAACTGCCAGCGCCAGTCGGCCCAGTCTGCAAGAGAAACATCGGGCCAGTAGCCGGGAGCCGCCGAGACAAAGCGATGAGATTCCGAAGATATGGGGTTCACCATGAAAGTAGACTTAGGCTAGATGG
>CAYRTN010000328.1:0-1987 GCA_964427235.1 uncultured Chthoniobacter sp.
CGAAACATTTTGGCGCGGCGAACGACGACGCGGTTCTGCGTTTTGTCAAAATAGGACTCGGCCGTCTCATGAAAGTCGGCTGGGAAAAGCTCACGCAACCAAGCCTCCTCGATTTGAGTCGCAAGACTCAGGAGAATTTTCGCATCACCGTCCCTCCCTTCGATTTCGGCGATTTCGGAAGCCACGATCAATGTCCCCCCAGTCGCAACACTCGCACGTGCAAGAAGTCCGCGCCGTCCGTGAACGACATCACAAACCAGCGTGGCCGAACTCCGGCGGCAGGCAACTTGATCCGCAAAGCCGGCAAGGATGCAACGCGCAATGGCCTCGTCGGGAGCAGGCGCGTCCTCGAGCAAGAGCGCCTCACCATGCGCAATATCGAGAAATTGTTCAAAAAGGCGACCCACCTGTCGTGCGGAATCCGAGTGAATCCCGAGCGATCGGCAATCAGCCATCCGAAATCCACGAGTACGAGCCCACTCGAAAACCCTCATTAAAACTTGAAAATCCGATGTCCCCTCGCCAAATACTTCTTCCCTTTCGTCCTCGATTTTTTTGTCCACCCGCAGAAGCATGGAACGACTTTGGGTGATCGCAGCAATGAGGGCCGCCGCACGCACACACCCTAGCTCTTCCGCCGCAATGAACATGCGGGCGTAGCGTGGGTGCACAGGGAAATTCAACATTCGACGACCCGTTGGCGTAATCGATCCATCACTCGAATCCAACGCCCCCAGATCTCGCAGGAGGATTTCAGCACGCTGTAGAGCTTGGGCATCGGGGCGCTCGATCCATCGGAACTTTTCAATATCATCCACGCCTGCCGCCTTGAGTGTGAGAAGGGTCTCGGCAAGATCAAGCCGACGAACTTCAGACACCTCGCGAAGAGGACGACGCAGATGGTCACGCTCCGTCCAAAGCCTCAGGCACCGCCCCGGAGCAGTTCGTCCCGCACGACCTGCACGCTGCGCGGCCGAGGAGTCGCTGATTTTTTCGATGAGGAGCGTGTTGATTCCACGGTTCGAATCGTATCTGGCCATTCGGGCCAAACCGGAATCCACAACGAGCGTGATCCCGTCAATCGTGAGTGATGTTTCGGCAACATTTGTGGAAACGATAATTTTTTTGCTGCGAGATCGATTCACGGCCTTGTCCTGCTCGGCTGCCGTTAATTCGCCATGAAGGGGAAGTATATCGCACCGACTGCCAAGACGACCCTGTAACTCCCGAATCGTGCGTTGGATCTCATACGACCCCGGCATGAAAACCAAAACATCGCCTTCCGTTTTATCGATGTGCGCCGCGACGGCATCCGAAGCGAGTTCCCAAACGGGATCGTCTTTGGGTTCATGATCCAGATGCTCAATCTCCACAGGAAAGATACGTCCCTCGGAGCGAAGACTCACGGCAGGCTTTAAATATTCCTCCAGTTCGGCTCCATCGAGGGTCGCTGACATCACAACGATCTTGAGATCGGGGCGACGGGATTCCTGCAAATCAAGGGCCTGGGCGAGTGTGATATCGCCATGCAGATGACGCTCATGAAACTCGTCGAAAACTAGCGTCGAAACAGCGGCCAAGGTGGGATCGGCAAGCATTTGACGGAGCAAAATGCCTTCCGTGACAAACAGAATGCGCGTATCGCGGCAGGAGACATTGTCCAAGCGAATGCGATATCCAACTTCCCCTCCGAGACGTACCCCGCGTTCCTCCGCAACCCTAGCTGCCAGCATTCGAGCGGCCAACCGGCGGGGTTGCAGAATGATGCACTGCCCGCTCCCTAGCACACCCCCATCGAGAAGAATCTGCGGAACCTGGGTTGATTTCCCCGAACCTGTCGGAGCCTGGAGAATCAGTCGATTTCCGAGCGTGAGCGTCTCGATGATCTCCTCATCCAAATCATAAATGGGCAAAGCTTGGGACATGATCAGTGGATATGCGGAAGAGATTCCCGTTAACGCGCCGCAGCTACTTTAAAGAGATCGAG
>CAYRTN010000329.1:0-1985 GCA_964427235.1 uncultured Chthoniobacter sp.
CGGCGCGGATCGAGTCGGCATTGTCCGTGGCTCCGGGGCCCGGGGAGAAGGGGAGACGCGTGCTACGGATGGTGATTTTGCCATTTTCCGTGCTCACCACTTCATGGCCATTCACCGCGGTCGCCTTGCCGCTGGCTTCATCGTAGGTTACCGAGCCAATATCGCCATCTACGCCGAGACCTTTGAGGAAGCTGTAGGTCATAATCAGATGGCCAGCCCATCCGGGATGAACTCCATCTTTGCCAGCAACCTTGAAATCGGGGCCGAACTTTTTCTTTGCCGCAAAATCCGCCAGCAGCATGGGTGTATAGTTGTCTGCGAAGGCGGTATTCTTCGAGTTGGCGATTTCCACATCGATGTTACGATACTGCGAAAGGCAGAGATTGAGCTCTTGCTGGGTTCCCTTGGCCGACTTCACCCAAGAGGGAACGGAGTCAATGATGGTTGGAGACCCCAGCACGACTCGGCAGCCGATCCCCTGGAATGCATCAATCACCGCCGACTGGTTCTTTCGATATTCGGCAGCGATCGCCTCATTGAAGGGGACATAGCGGAAATCGTTCATCCCATAGCAGGTGGTGGCGATGGTCGGCTGGAACCGGAGCACATCAGACTTCATTTGGTTAAGAAATCCTCCCGAAGTCTGGCCGCTCCAGCCGTAGTGGCGGCAGGTGATATCAAGATCCGGATAGCAGGCCGTGATGTAGGATTCCAAGAGCACGGAGTAGCGCCTTTGCTCGGTGATCGAGTCTCCGCAGATGGCCAAACGTTCGCCCTTTTTGAGTAACTGGGTGGGAGTTTTTGGTGCGGGTGCCAAGGTATAGGCAGCGAGCTCCACCGGCATGGTGGGAGTGTCTTGAGCAGAAAGTGGCGAAATCAATGCGAACGCAAGCAACCAGATGTGTGGTTTCATAATCCTCAGAGTCGAGCCCGAATCCGACACCTTGGCAAGCCAGTCATTAAATCAAAAAATTCACCATCCGCGGAAAAGTCCGCCCGGCTGCTTTTTCCCGAGTAGTTTAAAAATGCGATAGACGAATCGAGGATCACCATACAAAATCTGACTGGAAGAAACTCCCACCCCATTCAGAAAAAACTATCCATGAAACCATCGATTTTTAGAACTTCCGACGGCCGGAATCACGCCATCACCTTCGCTCTAGTCAGCTCGCTATTCCTGCTTTGGGGATTCTGCAACGGCATGATCGACGTGATGGATAAGCATTTTCAGCAAGAACTCCATCTCACCTTGGCTCAGTCCGCATGGGTTCAATTTGCGCATTATCTTGGCTACTTCCTTATGGCCATGCCCGCAGGTTGGCTGGCGAGCAAGCTTGGCTACAAAGGCGGTATCATTGCTGGGTTGATCATGGTCGCCGTCGGCGGATTCTGGTTTATCCCAGCCACCCAGATCGCCACCTTTCCCGCCTTCCTGCTCGGCGTGTGTATGATCGCCTCGGGACTCACCTTTTTGGAAACGGTCGCCAATCCCTACACCACAGTGTTGGGGCCGACTCAATATGCAGCGACTCGCATCAATCTGGCGCAATCTTGCAATGGGGTGGGCTGGATTTTCGGTCCCATCGCCGGAGCGGCTTTTTTCTACGGGAAGGACGCCAGCGGACAGAGCACTGGTTCGGCGACCCTCTGGATACCCTATGCCGCGATTGGAGGATTTGTACTCATTCTCGCTGTGGTTTTCGCTTTTTGTAAATTGCCTGACATCAAATCCGACGATAAATTTCATCTCGATAATGCCACCCCTTCGGATGATAAGCCGCTCGCGAATCGCGGGCTTTCTCTAGGCCTGTTGTGGGTCAATATTGTTGTGCTGTCACTTGCTGTCGGCATGATTATCTCGGCGATCGTCGCCATTCCCGTCGTGGGAGCAAAGCTCGGTATGACCGAAAACCAAGCCCTCTGGAGTGCTTCGGGCCTCTTTGCCGCACTAGGAACCGGTGTCCTTATTCTCAAAAGCAGCCAAA
>CAYRTN010000330.1:0-1939 GCA_964427235.1 uncultured Chthoniobacter sp.
CCAGCATGAACTCGGATGACATTTCCGCAGAGTTTGTGCTAACTTCGTCCATGCCTTTGCTCGAGGTTCAAAATCTTTGCACATGGTTCCCTGTACAAGGCGGCGTTTTTCGTCGCAAGGTGGGTGACATCCGAGCTGTGGATGACGTTTCGTTTTCTATCAAGGCAGGACAGACCGTTGGCCTCGTGGGCGAGAGTGGAAGCGGGAAGACGACGGTCGGTCGTACGATTCTCAAACTCATCCCCCCCACCTCCGGAAGCGTCAAGTTTAACGGACGCGACATTCTTCCTTTAACCGAGCGGGATTTCCGCCCCCTGCGTCGTGAGATGCAAATGATTTTCCAAGATCCCTTCGGTTCCCTGAATCCCCGATTCACCATCTCCGAAATCGTTGGCGAGGCCTTGGAAATCCACTTTCCCGAAATGACCCGCTCCGATCGCTCCGACCGCATCGCGGAACTCCTCCGACTCGTCGGCCTTCAACCGGAAATGATGCGCCGCTATCCACACGAGTTCAGCGGCGGGCAGCGTCAGCGCATCGGCATCGCAAGGGCTCTGGCAGTGGAACCACGCTTCATCGTCTGTGATGAGCCTGTCAGCGCGCTGGACGTGAGCGTGCAGGCCCAGATCGTGAATTTGCTACAGGATCTCCAGGAGCAATTCGGGATAGCCTATCTTTTCATCGCCCACGATCTCGCCGTGGTCGAGCACATCAGCGACCATGTGCTCGTCATGCACCACGGGAAGATTGTCGAGTCCGCCAGCGCCGAAGCGATCTACAACGATCCCCAGAACGACTACACCAAAACCCTTCTGGCCGCCGTGCCCTCGCTCGCCTGATGCATCCATTCCTCCGCATTTTTCTTCGCATCAATTGGGTCCTTCTCGGCTTGATGGCGGTGCTTCTGATCTATGGCGTCTATGCCATTCACAGCGCGACATGGATGAGGGATCAGCATTTTGCGAAATCCCAGGCAACCTGGATCCTGATCTGCCTGCCCCTGTTTTTCGTCGTTTCTCTCGTGGATTACAGATGGGTACGCTTCGGTGCGATTCCGCTCTATGTGCTGAGTATCTTGACACTCATCGCGACGATGTTTCTGGGTGAGAAACGCTACGGCGCGCGCAGTTGGCTCAACCTCGGCCCAGCCAGCTTCCAACCCTCCCAGTTGGCCGTGATTGCGGGAATTATGACCATCGCCCTTTTTCTTTCGAGAACCAGAACCATGCCGGCCTTTCTTCGCATTCTCTGCTGCGGAGCGATTGTGGGTGCGCCTTGGTTGATGATTTTGATTCAGCCGGATCTGGGTTCCTGCATCGTGTGGGTTCCGGTCATTTTAGGAATGATGTTTGTCGGCCACGTTCCGAAAAGATGGTTGATTTTGATGCTCGTGATTGCTTTCGCTCTCGTTCCACTCGTGGTTCATTTCGGCCTCAAGCCCTATCAATACTCGCGCATCACGACATTTTTAAATCCGGATGCCGATCCTCAGGGTGACGGATGGAACATCACCCAGTCCCTGATTGCCATTGGGTCCGGTGGATTTACCGGCAAGGGATACAAGGCCCCGAATACGCAAAATGCTCTTGGCTTTCTGCCTTCAACGATCGTTCACAACGATTTCATTTTTTCCGTCATGGGAGAACAACACGGATTCCTAGGCGGGATTATCCTCATAGCCGCCCTCACCCTTCTTTTTATCATCATGCTGGGCATCGCTCTAGAGGCGGAGGATGACCTAGGGCGACTGCTTGCGACGGGCATCACCCTCCTTCTCTTCACTCACACATTTATGAATCTCGGAATGACGATTTCGCTCACCCCCATCACGGGACTCCCCCTGCCCTTGGTGAGTTATGGTGGATCTTTTATCATGATCACACTGCTCAGCTTTGGACTCCTGCAAAGCATTTGGATCTATCGACGTTCACCGCGCTAG
>CAYRTN010000331.1:0-391 GCA_964427235.1 uncultured Chthoniobacter sp.
CGAGATGTCAGTGATGTGGAGAAGACCGTCGATACCACCGAGGTCGATGAACGCACCGTAATCGGTAACATTCTTAACAACTCCCTCCATGATAACTCCCTCTTGGAGAACCTTAAGGGTTGCTGTTCGAAGCTCATCACGCTCGCTGAGAAGAACTGCACGACGCGAGAGAACGATGTTCCCCTTGTCACGAGTAATCTTGAGAACCTTGAAATCGAAGTCTTGTCCTAGGAACTTGTCGAGGTTGCGGTGAGGACGGATGTCGATCTGCGAACCTGGAAGGAACGCTGGGATACCAATGTCAACTTGGAGCCCGCCCTTAACCTTCTGGATTACTTTTCCAGTGAGCTTAGCGTCAGCCTTGAAGGTCTCTTCAACCTTCTCCCAGATC
>CAYRTN010000331.1:401-1939 GCA_964427235.1 uncultured Chthoniobacter sp.
CTGACCCATCTCGTTCTCAAGCGCGATGATAAAAACGTCTACTTGATCACCAACCTGAGCCTGAATCTTTCCCTCTACGTGGGGGAACTGCTCAGTTGGAACTACACCTTCGGACTTGAAGCCGATATCAACCGATACCATCTCTTTGCCGATATGTGTAACGACACCAGGAACGATCTTACCTGGGCGAATGTTGCCGAAACGGCCGAGCATGAGAGCTTCGAACTCTGATGCGAAAGAACCCTCTTCGTTGCTTCCCTTGAAACCACCGAATGAGCCCGTTGAAAATGAACTAACCATAACTGTTAAACAGCCTATCTTTTCGATCCAAGAATCAAGTTAGAGCTCCACCTGCTACGCACACATCCACCGGATCGATAAAGTGAATCATGAGAGCAAGAGACGTGCGGAGACCAGAGCGGTCTCTTCACGTGACACGTTCTCGCATAGAACGCGCCGAGACATGGCATGGTACAGCGTAACCCCTTGGTAGGTCAAGCAAATCACGAATATCTGACCCCGAAAGCCACGCTCATACGATGCGCCACGCGGGGCCGGAGACTCAGTAAAACGGAGTCTATACAGTCGGTTGCAGAGCGTCGCGCCCAGAAGGCAATCGCAAGAAGGGCAACGCAGCTCGCTTTTCTAACCTTTTGGGAGGCTACCTCAATCCTTTTCTTCATCGCTCTTCTTGAAGTCGGTCAGCCAATCCGCATGGCCGAGGGCCTTGGTGAAGTTATCGATCTGCTTGGCACGGTTATCTTTCTGATACTCCCACGGGGTTTCAGACTTTAAGCCCGACTCAACTCTCTTATAGTAATCAGCAGTGACGGGATTCACCTGCCCCTTCCGTAACATCGGACTCTTGAGTGCCGATAGCGGGACAAAATTTGTCGGACTCACATCATCAATACACTCTCGGTCACGTCGTCCCGGCAACCGGATAGAGCCGCCACAACGATTGCAGGTGGATAGTATTTGATGTGCGTACGGTCCCTGAGGGCGAAGGATGCCATGCTCATCGGCTTCGAACCACAATTCATGCGCCCACACATATTCCTCGAGCGGCAATCCAGTTCCAAGGTTAAATATCCGATCGAAGGAAGAGGCGATCTCGCAGAAATAGAACTTCGGCTCCTCGTTTGCGTCCAGGGCGTATGCCGCTGACCACTCAATCTGAACCCAGCAGCTCTCAATCGTCTCCCAGCGCTGTCGCTCATCGGGCATAAGATCCTGCGCGGCCGCAAGGATTGGGCTGTGCTGACAATTCAGATCTTCCTCGTGCATGTTCCAATTGAGATATCCTTGGTCGTGGCTGCACACATCGCCGGTTGGCCGAGCTCCAAGAAGCCGTGTTACTTGGTCCTTGTAACGGCCCCAGGTTTTACTAGAGCCGTTCACCCAATCGAAGCTCGTCCAAAGACCTCGATGCGGCTGAGGCACGTACGCACACATGATGTCGACGAGGTCAGGGAACTGCGGATGCATGAGTGGCTCGCCACCAAATATTCCGATGACCTTCTTCCGTGAGTAAAGCG
>CAYRTN010000332.1:0-1933 GCA_964427235.1 uncultured Chthoniobacter sp.
CCGCATAGGTATCGCACACCGCCACCATTGCCCCCCAGCACTCAGCCACCTTATCCATTTCTTCCTCCTGCCTCACCATAGTCGCCACGACCCTATAAACCCCCAGCAACCCAGCCTCCAAACGGCTCGCCTCATCATGAAAAAGCGAACACGAATCCGCCGGAATCGCCGCCACCGCCTTGTCAAACCGGGTGATGTCATTCTTGGCAATTCCCCGCAAATCGCAATCCGTTACACAATTCATATTCTTAATCTGTCCGTGTCCAAGGCCGAGTGCAAGTCGGGAGTTCATATACCCACCTTGCGCTTACCTGTATTTGTCGTTAGGCGTTTAAAATACCATGAAAGCACTTTCTATTTTACTGCTAGCAGCCATCCTCAGCGCCTGCGCCACAACTAAGACCAAGCCAGATCCCGTCGTCAAAGAGGCAAGCTACGCACCGCATGAGATCAAGATCGCCAGCCAACCCTCCGGCGCCATCATCGATCTCAATGGGAATTTCATTGGAGTCTCCCCCGTCACCTTAGTCCTCCAGCCGAGCACGTACCGTCACTCATGGCCAGTCAACGGCCTGTACTACCAAGTGATCCGAGCACGATGGACAAACGGCGCCAGCCGCATCGAAGCCTTCGATACCACAGCCCCGCTACCCGACAACGTCATTCTGATGTAGGTCACAGCGCCCACCACTTCTCTGCATCGCGGCGGGAAACCAGATTTGCGTATGTGGCGTAAAGTAAGTCCGGCGAAGTTCCCATTTCGAACGCCGTTTTCGTCGCGTCCTTAAAATGGGCCAGATGGTAAGACGCAAACGAATGTCGCAGGCAATTCGTAGGCCACCCAAGAGCCACATCCACGCCAATAACCATGCACGCCTCCTTCGCCGTCCGTTCCCAGCCCTTCTTCCACCACCCATCCACCAGCGGCCCCTTACGCCTAGGCATGTGTCGCGCAAAAGGGTCTTGAATGGTAGCCGAGCGAGGCCGCGCCGCCTCGCCCTGCTTTGCATCCTCGCGTCGGATCACGATCTCCTTGTACTCCCAATCAATGGCCGAGTTGTCCACCGCAAAGATCTCTCGAGTTCGGAGTCCAGCAAAGGCGCCAGCAACCAACCAAGACTTGAACCACACCGGCCACTCATGGGCCAAGAGCGCCTTCATTTGATCCAAAGTCAGGATAGGCAACCTCGCGCCCTTATCTCGTTTCGGCGGCGCATCGTTGAACGGATTAGCCGACACAGCCTCACGACCAATCGGTGAGTTAAAGAAATCGCGGCAGACCGCAAACACATTCCACCTCCCGCGAGTCGTCAGCGGCAAAGAATCGATCCAGGCACGCATGTGTGCCGGCTTTAGGTCCGCCGGACGCTTACGCCCCCACTTATCGCACAGCAGATTTATGCCCCACTTAATTTGGCGCAGCGACACCGCCTCCACCTCGACAGATTTCTTAGCGAGAAACTGAGCCGCAAAGAAAGCCACGCTTTCACCCGACTTCGTCGTGCTCGGCAAATCACCTGTCAGAGTGAGCGAATAAATGAGATCCGCATGCGCCCGATTCGCCTCTTCCGCTGTTTTAAAAAAATATCTTTTACGAATTCCCTTATTCAGCGAGCTGGGAACATCGATTTTCCATCGCGCTTTTACCCTATCAAATTCCGGCAATAGCTTTTGTAAGTCCATAAAAAGTCAGTGCCAGAACGGTGCCACACGGTGCCACTTTTGTAAATCTATCGTTTTTTTTCGAAACCTTTCAAAACCCTCAAGACCCTCACCAACACTGGTTCTGCGGTCTTTTTTCGAAACCTTTCGAAACCCTTCGAAATGGCGGAGGGGGTGGGATTCGAATCTACCCACTTCCTAGGGGAATTGGCACCGTTTTGGCATCAGTGCCAAATTCCGTGGGTCAGGACCCCACGGAATTGGCACCGAT
>CAYRTN010000333.1:0-1932 GCA_964427235.1 uncultured Chthoniobacter sp.
CGGGCCAGTTCTTGCTTGTCAAAAAAATCCATCGCCTGCGATTGGCAGCGCCAGCTTTTGGCGACGGATCAGCGAGACCAGTCGAGGGCGCCTTTTTTGATAGCGTAAACGTAGCCGAAAAGAAGAATGAGTACGAAACTCAGCATGCTCCAGAGGATCGTGGTTCCGAATCGAGCCACAAAGTCCGAGAAGATCACCGCCCATGGATACATGAAGACGACCTCGATATCGAATAGGATGAAGAGCATCGCAACGAGGTAAAATTTCACGCTGAATCGCGGTTGGCCG
The DNA here is from genome assembly GCA_964427235.1 of uncultured Chthoniobacter sp. Classification (GTDB taxonomy): domain Bacteria; phylum Verrucomicrobiota; class Verrucomicrobiia; order Chthoniobacterales; family Terrimicrobiaceae; genus UBA967. Next base: position 289 of record CAYRTN010000333.1, read on the forward strand.
GCCGTTTCGGGCACCATGCCGCATTCGTAAACCATGTCCTTGTCGGCGTTCCGCTTGCCTGCACGGCCAAGGAGCACGTTCGCGAAGAGGGCCACCGTGGCGAATCCCACTCCGACAATAATGTGGAGCAGCACAGGCATGTAGTCTTGAAGCATGCTGAATCGTTTAGCGATTTCACCCGCCACCTGCAACCGCTAAAACGCGATTGACACCCGCCCGATGAAAGCGTGGATATCAGGGCGCTTTGCACTTTCACCGCACTCATCCATCAGACCATGCAGACACTTGAGATCATCGCCCCGATCCTTCTGCTCGTCCTGCTCGGAGTTCTCCTAGCGAGATGGCGCTTTTTAGGGCCGGAATTTTTAGGAGAGTTGAATGGCTTCATTTTCTGGATCGCGCTCCCGGCTTCGCTTTTTCGTACGGCGGCGATGGCCGGAGATTCCGGGCCGGAGACCACAGGCATATTGAGTGCGCTCCTCTGCGGCACCTTCCTTATCGCCGTCGTGGGATGGCTGACCTCGGTCACCCTCAAGCTTCCCAAAGCCTGTCATGGCACGGTTTCCCAATCTGGATTTCGCGGGAATCTGGCTTACATCGGTCTGCCAGTTCTATCCTATGCTTTCCGGGGAACGCCGGGGGGCGAGACGCATTATGCCACAGCGGCATTCGCGATGGGTTGCCTGATATCGATCTACAACATTCTCGCCATCATTGTCCTTCAAGCCTCCCGGCACGATGTGAGTTGGCGGTCTTTACGTCCGGGCGTTCGCTCGGTTTTGACGAACCCCCTCCTCATCGCCTGCCTGGCCGGATTGGCTCTTAACGCGGCGGATTTGACCCTTCCGCGAGCTCTCAATGACTCGCTTGAGGCCCTCGGTGGCGCGGCTGTTCCTTTGTCCCTGATCTGCATCGGCGGCTCGATCGCCTTTATTCGAATCGGAAAAAACATCGCCCCCATGGTGGCCTCGGTCCTCCTGAAAATCGCGGTCCTGCCCGTGCTAGTCTATGCGCTGGGCCGCTTCCTGCTTCTGGATCCCGTATCGATGCGGATTGCGCTGGTTTTTGCCTCCACCCCGACGGCATCGGCCGCTTTTGTGATGGCACGCCAGATGGATGGCGATGAGTCCGTCGCCAGTGGCGCCATCGTTCTCAGTACAATCTTTTCCGCCATCTCCCTGTTTCTCGCCCTTTGGTTCACACGATGAGTGACTCCATTCCAGTGAAACACCTCGTCCTGCTTCCAAGCTACAACAGCGGCCACCGCCTCGTTGAAACGCTGCGCCAGACCTGCGCGATCTGGCGGGACGTTTGGGTTGTGATTGATGGAAGCACGGACGGCAGTGACCTTGAGGCAGAGGCTCTCGGGTTGGATGGACTGCGAGTCCTTCGCCTCGCTGAGAACTCCGGCAAAGGTGCCGCTGTCCTCCACGCGCTCCGCCTGGCCAACGAGGAGGGCTTCACCCACGCGCTTGTGATGGACGCCGATGGTCAACACCCGGCAGAGATGATTCTTCCCTTTATCGAAGTTTCCACAAAAAATCCGGAGGCGTTTGTGTGCGGGGTCCCGCAGTTCGGGCCGGATGCCCCTGCTGAGCGCGTGAAAGGTCGCCGAGTCGGAAACTTTTTCTCCCACGTGGAAAC
>CAYRTN010000334.1:0-1930 GCA_964427235.1 uncultured Chthoniobacter sp.
GCGCCAACACCCCGGGCATCTACACCAAGCTGCTAGATGTTGACAAGGTTGACATCCTCATTGCGCCTTATGCCACCAACCCAACCGCTCCCATCATGCCTTTGGTCAAAGAGCGCGGCAAGCTGCTCATGGGCAACTTCTCCTTCCAAGTGAACTCCAAAGTTCAGCACGACATGTGGTTTAACAATGCGCCCTGGAACGATGCCAGAGGCTGGTCTGAGGGCTTTCTAGAAGCGGGCCGTGCTGCCGGCGCCAAAAGCCTGGCTGTGTTTGCTGCCGATGCTGAGTTCCAACAGAACTTGGCCAATGGCGCGCGTGAAATTGCCCAAAGCTCTGGCTGGAACATTGTTTACAACCAAAACTACCCTGGCAACAACACAGACTTCTCATCCATCATTCGCTCAGTACGGGCAGCCAGGCCAGAGGCTGTGTTTGTGGCTTGCTACCCTAACGAAGCGGTGGCCATCATGCGATCTGTCAATGAAATTGGCATCGGTTCACAAGTTCAAATTTTTGGCGGCGGCATGGTCGGCTTGCAATTCACGCCTGTCATGCAAAGCTTGGGCAGCTTGCTCAATGGCGTTGTCAACTTCAACTCTTATGTGCCAGGCATGAAGTTTCCTGGCATTGAAGACTTCTTCAAACGCTATACAGAACGTGCCATTGCAGCCAAGGTCGATCCATTAGGTTACTACCTGCCCCCTTTCAACTATGCCATCGGCCAGATGATTGAGCAGTCTGTCAATGCCACCAAGACCATTGACAACAAAAAGCTGGCTGAGCACATGCGCAAAACCGAGTTCAACACCATTGTGGGCCCCATCGGCTTTGACAAAAATGGTGAGCGTGCAAAACCAAGACTGGTTCAAACTCAGTTTAGAAACGTCAAGGACAACGACTTGGATCAATTCAGAAGCCCAGGCAAACAAGTGGTCGTATGGCCAGCTGTCGACAAGCAAGGCGACGTCATTACGCCATTCGATCGCGCCAGAAGAGCCACTTAATTGAGTCTTTAAGCAACATCAATAGGTGAGGCTTTGAGTAGCCTCACCTCTCATTGAAGCACTCCCGATGATTTCTATCGATTTACTTTTTGAGGCCGTCCTCTTTGGCATTTTGCTGGGTTGTTTCTATGCAGCCGTCAGCTTGGGCCTCTCAGTTGCGTTCGGTTTGCTCGATGTGCCTTATGTTGCGCACCCTGCCCTGCTTATTTTGGGCTCCTACTTCACTTTCCTGCTCAGTAAAACCGGCTTAGATCCAATCGTTTGCGGGCTATTGCTCATGCCGGTCTTCTACCTCATCGGCATTGCGCTTTACCGGTTTTATTACGAAACATTTGAGCGGCGTAGCTCCGACACAGGCGTGCGGGGTCTGGCATTTTTCTTTGGCATCGCTTTCATCATCGAGGTCTGCCTCATCTTGGTATTTGGTGTCGACCAGCGCACCGTCAGTGCCACCTACATTGGCAGCAGTTTGGAAATTGGCGAGTACCGTTTTCCCTATCGCATGCTGGTGGCCTTTGGCATTGCCATCTTTCTCACCACCCTGCTCACCTTGTACTTTTCCAAAACCTTCAATGGCCGCGCCATCAAGGCCGTAGGTCAAGACGAAGGCGCTTTAAGACTGATGGGAGCCAACCCCGTCAAAATCAAACAACTGGCTTTTGGCATCGCAACCGCCGTCAACGCCTTGGCAGGTGCCATGCTGATCATTGTGGGCCCCGTAGAGCCCGCCATGGACCGTATTTACATTGGCCGCACTTTCTGTGTGGTGGTGCTTGCCGGTTTGGGCAGCATGAGCGGCACTTTGGTTGCTGGATTGATTTTAGGCATTGCAGAGTCCATCGTCATGATGACCTTGGGGGCCTCTTGGGCACCTGCAGTTTCTTTTGGTTTGTTGCTCTTAATGCTGGGCATTAGACCTCAAGGTC
>CAYRTN010000335.1:0-1916 GCA_964427235.1 uncultured Chthoniobacter sp.
AAGACGCTTCACAACAAAGGAGTCTACGGGGATGGCGGGCTGACCAACTTCGCGGAGGTCTATCTCGATTTTAATCACAAGGCTGCCCAGGGTTACCGCCGTTCACTTAACCTCAACGAAGCCATCGCGCTCGTTTCCTACAAGCAGGATGGGGTCACTTACAAACGCGAGTATTTTGCCTCCTACCCGGACAATGTGGTCGCGGTGCGGCTCACCGCCGATCAAAAGGGCGCGCTTTCATTTGCCGTGCGCGCCGAGATTCCCTACCTCGATGCGAAAGATCGCACCGGCACGGTCACGGCGGAGGGGAATCTGCTGACCCTCAAGGGAACGATTCCATTTTTCAACTGCAACTACGAGGGCCAGATCAAGGTGCTCAACGAAGGTGGCTCAGTAACTGCCGACCCTGCCAATGCATCCATCAAGGTCGAGAAGGCCGATGCCGTCACGCTGCTGATCGCCACGGGAACGAACTACCGACTCACTCCCGAGCTATTCCAAAATCCCGCTGAAAAAAAACTCGATCCCAACCAATTCCCGCACGACGAGGTGACATCGAGGATCGATGCGGCGCAGTCCGCGGGCTACGCCGCGCTGAAGGAAAGGCACCTCAAGGATTATCAGAACCTGTTCGGCCGCGTGTCGGTGAATCTCAACTCCACCCCCTCGACCGATCCGACCCATGTTCTTCTTGAGAAATACAAAAAGGGCGAGTCGAACACTTGGCTGGAGGAGTTGATGTTCCAGTATGGACGCTACCTGCTGATTGCCAGCTCGCGCGAAAAGAGCCTGCCCGCCAATTTGCAAGGGGCCTGGAGCGCCTACCACAATACGCCTTGGTCGGGTGGCTTCTGGCACAATATCAATGTGCAGATGAATTACTGGGGAGCGATGAGCACGAACCTCCCCGAGTGTTTCGAAGCCTACAACGCCTTCTTCAAAGCCTACCTCCCTGTGGCCAGGCAGCACGCCGCCGATTATGTCCGCAAACACAATAAGGACAAACTGTCCGAGGACGGCGACAATGGCTGGATCATCGGAACCGGAGCGAATGCCTACTACATTCCCGGTGCTTCGGGCGGACATTCCGGACCGGGCACGGGCGGCTTCACCGCCAAGTTGCTGGTGGATTATTACCTGTTCACACAGGACAGGAAATTCCTCGAGGAAGTCGCCTATCCGGCGATGCTGTCCTTGAGCAAATTTTACTCCAAGGCGCTGGTGCCCCACGGAGAATTTCTTTTGGTCGAGCCCTCCGCCTCTCCCGAACAAAGTGCCACTCCCGAGCAGATCGAACGGATCACGGGCCGAGCGGCCAAAGGGAAGTATTTCATCACCGCAGGCTGCACATTCGACCAAGGCTTCGTCTGGGAAACCTTCTCCGACACGCTCGCGCTTGCCAAAAAGCTCGGCAAAACCGATCCCTTCCTCGAGACGATCCGCGAGCAAATGGGCCGGCTGGATCCGATCCAGATCGGCGCGGATGGGCAAATCAAAGAATACCGCGAGGAGACGCACTACAGCGACATCGGCGATCCCAAGCACCGGCACATCTCGCACATCTGCCCGCTCTTTCCCGGCACACTCATCAATCCTACCCGACCCGAGTGGATGCGCGCCGCGAGCAAGACGCTAGATTTGCGCGGCATCAAGACAACGGGTTGGGCCTTGGCGCACCGGATGAACAGCCGCGCCCGCCTGGGCGAGGGGGATAAAGCCCATGAGGTCTATCAGGAACTCCTTCGCGAACGCACCTTGCCGAACCTCTGGACGGTGCATCCTCCGTTCCAAATTGACGCCAACCTCGGCTCGATGGCCGGTGTCGCGGAGATGCTCCTGCAAAGCCATGAGGGAGCGATCAAAATCCTCCCGGCCTTGCCCAAAGCATGGAAGACCGGTTCATTCCAAGGCCTCGT
>CAYRTN010000336.1:0-1897 GCA_964427235.1 uncultured Chthoniobacter sp.
TGCTGGGTATTCGTAGGGAGCGCAACCAAGGCTGGCTTCACGGGATGGGCCTTTCTGACAGGGGCGAGATTTTTTGGGAATTGCTTCTCGTTGCCGAGAATCGACGCGTTGGCGAGGTTCAGAACCTCAGGGACGCTGCGGTAATTCGTCTCGATCTTATAAACTTTCGCACCCGGGTGTGTCTCGGGAAAGCGGAGGATATTCTCAAAATTCGCCCCCCTCCACGAGTAAATGCTCTGGGCATCGTCGCCGACGACCATCACATTCCCGTGACGCGAGGCGAGGCAGTCCACGAGGCCGCTCTGGAGCAAGTTCGTATCTTGGTATTCATCAACAAGGATGTGGCGAAATTGGTCCTGATAGCGGGCGGCGATTTCGGGATTGGTGAGAAAAAGCTCGAGTGTTTTGGAAAGCAAGTCGTCGAAGTCCATCGAGTTGGCCTCTTTTTTACGGGCTTCGTATTGGCCTTGGACTCGCTCGATGTCGGCAGCCAGCGGTATGAAGTAGCGGTATTTCTCCGCCAGAACCTTCGAGATGGGAGAACCGGTGTTGATCGAAAAGCTGAAAATGTCGGAGAGAACGCCAGCCTTAGGAAAACGTTTGTTCGTCGTCACAACCCCATCCTTGGCGAGCACGGAAGCGATCATGTCCTCCGAATCCTCCCGATCCATGATGGAAAATCCTTCGCGGAATCCGACCCCCTCGGGGTGGCGGCGGAGGATGCGGTTGCCGATCGAGTGGAAGGTTCCATTCCAGATCCCATCGCCCGCGCCGGGTAGAAGATCGCGGACGCGCTCAATCATCTCCTTTGCGGCTTTGTTCGTGAAAGTGAGAAGCAGGATCGAACTCGGGGGAACTCCCTGCTCGAGTAACCAAGCCACACGGTAAGTGAGTGTGCGGGTTTTTCCGCTGCCGGCTCCCGCAATTACGAGCGAAGCACCAGGGGGAGACTGCACCGCGGCAAGTTGCTGCTCGTTGAGTGCGGCAGCAAAATCAATGCTGCCTGCCGTCGCCGGCGTGTTGAGTGTGTAAGAGCGGGCCACGTGGATTATTCCGAAGCCACCCTCATGGAGCTGATTTGGGAGTTGGACAGCTTGAGCCCGTAGGCAAGAAGTCGTGTGGATTCTTCGGCGATGCGCGCCTTTGTCGAGCCTAGTACAACGGCAATCACATCACGCCCTTTGTAGGATCCGCTCGAAATAAGGCAATGCCCGGCGAGGTCGGTGTAGCCGGTTTTCATTCCATTACAGAACGAGTAGGTCCGGAGAACCCTGTTGGTATTGCGAAGCGGAACGACCTTCCCTGTCGAATAGCGGAAATCGTAATACCGTGTTTTCATAATTTCGCGCAGGGTGGGATTCCGGTAGGCGGCACGGGCAACTCGGGCCATGTCGCGTGCCGTCGAGTATTGTCCGCTTGCAGGAAGTCCATTGGGGTTGATGAAATTCGAAGAGGTCCCGCCGAGTTCTTTCATCCGGCGGGTCATGCGTTCGGCAAAGGAACTGATGTCTCCGGCATTGTCGCGGGCGAGAACCCTCGCGACATCGTTGGCGCTTTTGACAAGAAGGGCGGTGAGAAGCTGAATGCGCGTGTAGGTCTGGCCAGGCTTGAGATAAAGTTTCGTGGGATCGCAATTGGTATCCACTTCGGCGACTTGGACGTTCTCAGAGAGTTTTCCGGTTTCAGCGACAATCAAGGCGGTGAGGAGCTTTTGTGTGCTCGCGACCGGACGTTGGGCGGTGTCATTTTTTTTGTAAAGAACCTCGCCGGAATTCGCATCAAGAAGAATGGCGGATTTCGCACTGACCTCTGGAGGTGCGGCGGCCTGAAGGCTGGAAATGGCTAGAAGGCTGAGAAAGGCGAGTGTGGAGTGGATCTTGCGAATGATCATGCGCGG
>CAYRTN010000337.1:0-1101 GCA_964427235.1 uncultured Chthoniobacter sp.
CCGCCCTCGTCAAGATAGCGCTGTGCCGTCACCGCGTCGGGTTTTTCGACAAAGCGCTCCACGTTAAAAAGAGGGGCCGCCGTGGCAGAGACATCGCGGCCAACCTTGATGTAGCCATAGCCGGTTTCGGGATGATCCGGCGTGACGCCCAGGATCACGATAGCACCGTGCGCCGCATCACTGACTGCCTGCCGCATGGCGGCGATAAACGCCGGCTGATCGGTAATGGTCTGATCCGCAGGCGTCACCACCAGCACCGGGTCGGTACCCGACTCCATCGCCCACAGCGCGGCCAGAGTCAGTGCCGGAGCGGTATTTCGGCCCTCCGGCTCAAGCAGCGCAGCGCCCGCTGTCATGCCCGTTTCGCGCAGCTGCTCCAAGGCGATAAAGCGATGCTCTTCATTGCTGATAATGATAGGAGGCGACACTGTTAACGCCTCGTTGCCAATTGCAGCGAGCCGCTTGACCGCTTGCTGAAATAAGGTCTCCTCGCCCGTCAGGCAAAGGAATTGTTTGGGAAAGCCAGCGCGGGACAAAGGCCAAAGCCGTGTGCCTGAGCCGCCGCACAGAACGACAGGAATAATCGGAACCATATTTTTCTAGTGAGAGTTACAGCAAAACGATCGAAAAACCATCTCCATCAGCGCGCCCAATTTTACACGCTCCACCCCACTGCTTGCGCTGTCCCGGCGCAGACAATCTGCGGTCTTTTTCAAATGGCCGATAATGGCATGTTATGTTCCAATTCAACTCAAACCGATCAGGGCAGGTTCTTGTCGATTGCGGTTCCTTTTAGTGTGTCTTCCTTTTTTTAAATATTTTATGAAACGTTTCGTTGATATTGCTTTATCCATCCTGCTGATGGGTTTAACGCTGCCGCTGCTACTGTTGGTTGCACTCCTGATCAAGCTCGATTCTGCTGGACCAGTGTTAGCGCGGCCCCACCGGTCAGGGCGCAATGGCCGCATGGTCAAGGTCTTTGAATTTCGCTCCGCAATCGCCGAGCCCGATGCGATGGAAACGGTCGGTGGTTGTCACGGCGAGACCATCACCAGGGTGGGTGCAGTGCTGCGCCGCTCCGGCATCGTGCGCTGGCCGATG
>CAYRTN010000337.1:1131-1384 GCA_964427235.1 uncultured Chthoniobacter sp.
CAGCAGGAGCGCGCGCTACTGGCCGGCCTGGAAGGCGAAGCGCTCGAAGAGGCCTATGTCGAACAAGTGCTGCCGATGCGCATCGATTATGCACAGCGCTATCTGGAAAAACGGGGCTTCTGGCTAGACCTGCGTATTTTGCTGCAGTCCCTGCTGCCGATCAGATAATCGCGCTCACCCAAATAAAAAGCCGCCTCAAGAGGCGGCTTTTTAATGTCGTATGCGCTGCTCTGGACATCACAGCTGCTCCGAC
>CAYRTN010000337.1:1394-1890 GCA_964427235.1 uncultured Chthoniobacter sp.
CAGGTTCTTACGGAGGAAGTACTGTAGATTGCACAGTTTACTTAATCAAAAACTGGGATTTGTCACGGCCAGCCATCCATTTTGGTGGCTTACCGCGACCACTCCAGGTTGCCCCGTTTGTGGTGTCACGATATTTAGGAGCAACCGGCTTTCTGACCATTTTGCCCGGCTTTTTCTTGACGCCAATCCCCAGATCTTCCGGCGCAATATTGTATTCTTTCATTTTGGCTTGAATGTCAGCAATCACATTGGCCAATTCAGTCTTTCTGGCTTGCTCCGCCTCTTTTTGCAGCTTTTCAATCTGACTTTGCAGTTCCTTGTATGAGCTCATGTTATTCCCCTTAAATGGAAAATTGCTTTAAATCAACTAACTGAGAAGCCAATAAACCGGCTTGTAAGCGGATTATACCTAAATTATTATCATAAAAATAATATTCGGAAGATTTTTGTAAAAATAATCTAACCTTATGATTTTATGAGGATTTATTTTTCCTTG
>CAYRTN010000338.1:0-1880 GCA_964427235.1 uncultured Chthoniobacter sp.
CTTTCTCGCCACCCTACCCATCGGAACCAAAGGAGCAGACCGCAGCACACAGGCGGTGCCTACGGATCGGAGAGACGCGCTGTGCCCCTCTACTAAAATCCAAAAGCAAGCGTAAGCGTTGCACGGAGCACCCCATTGTTTTGTGAGGGGATGGTGTAGATTTCGTAGGTGAATGCTACGACGCTTACAGCACCTACGCCGCTTTTTTCAGCGTTGCCGACATATTTGATGAGCGACTCCCAGTTCGAGAGAGTGTAACTGATGGCTTGGCCAAAGCTGCTCGCAGGAAGATGCCTTCTGGAGGAAATGGCATAATGGCTAGGGTAGGGGGCACGAACAGATATCTGCCTGTCTCAGAAGTTGGGAGGTCGATCAATCTTCAAGCCTGTTGATGCGCTTGGGACAAGGTGTAACTCCGTGCGTTCGGATGAATCGCGGGGAGAATGCTATGAGGTTTCAAAATAACCGAATAACGGCGCCCTCATTTCACAACGGGGTATTCTAGACCTTTGAACAAAGAGGTTAGGGTTTTATCGCTTTCGGCGTCGTGGATTAAGCCGAGGTCTCGCAATTCGCTTTCGAAGAGTCGCAGGCCAGCGATTTCATCCACGGGCAACCATTCGCCGAGGTATTTGATGACCGTTCGCAGATCGGTTTCAGCCGGATATTCGTCGATGATGGGGATCGCGTTGCTGTATTCAGCGAGTCTTCGGCTTTTGGGGCGCTTGGGACGAATGGGCGCATCTGGGATTTCCGAAACCTGGATCCACGCATCACTTCGGATCGTGCGGGTGTCACCGGCGAGCCAAAGTAAGATGGCTCCATCGAAGAGGCAGGTGCGAGAGTGGATGTGGACCTTCGTGCAACTCGGGCGGTTGCGAATTTCCTCATACAGCATCAATGCCGTATCATTCAGAATCAGTCCCGGCCCCAAGAGATCAAGAGTCACATTCTTGTCATTATTCATGAAAGCCGTTTGGAGCGTCTGGAGGAGTTTCGAGGGGTTGGTATCTGAGAGGTTGAGGTGCATTTGGTAGATGGGCTAATTGGGAATGGGGTGGTATTGGAGAGTGGGACTAGATGTCGGATTTGCGGTCTGGGACTTTGAGTTTTTGGCCAACACGCAACTGACGAGGGTCGGTGATGCCATTGGCCTCCATGAGCTCGTTGTAGGGCACCTGAAGGCGGCGTGAGACGGAGTAAAGGTTGTCGCCGCCGTTGAGGACGTATTCGGTCACGGCGGGGGCGGGTGTGCTTGGCTGAATAGCTGAGGAGGGCGAAACGGGAGTAGACTTCGCGGCTATAGCTTTAGGTACAACGGGCACACTGAGCTCGGTATTTGTTGCGGCGATGGGTTGGACGCTTGCCTTTGTGGGAATGGCTTGGCGGACTTCCTTGACTACCGATGCGGGATGGCTCGCCATTTGGATAGCGAGAAATTGGGCTCTCAAGGCGCTGTTGTTTGATTTTGCTACAGTGGCTGGTATGGGTGCTGCTGAAGGCGAGGGGGTCGCTGCGATGGCTTGATTCGACTTAGGGGTCTCGATTTTTGCTTTTGTGTTTTGGGCGACGATCGGGTTGGTTTTTTTGATCTCAGTAGCCACTACTTTGCTGGTGGGTTTTTGAGCAAGCTTGGGCATTGTTTTTACTGCTGGGGCAGCACTCGAGTCTGGCCAATCATTTCGCGCTACGAAAGCATCCGAGACTGGGCCTTTGGCGGCTTCCTTATCCTTGGCAGCCAATGGCTGGGTGAGTTGACGGGGTTTGAGTTTATTGCTCGCATAGATCCCGCCTAGGACGGTGAGGTGTAGTCCGAGGACGATGACAAAGGCGACGGGGAATGAGATGCCGATTCGCTCGGTCCAACCTTTCTTAGGAGG
>CAYRTN010000339.1:0-1880 GCA_964427235.1 uncultured Chthoniobacter sp.
TGCCTTTTGAAGCTGGCAAAGCCAGTGCGGAGGGGGCTATGAATCTGAGTATGTCAAAAGCTGCGATTATTATCCCCGCGCGATGGGCTTCGACCCGCATGCCCGGCAAACCGCTTCACCTCCTTGCCGGCAAACCGCTTGTTCGCCATGTGTGGGAAAGATGCAGCCGTGTTCCCGATGTGGACCGGATTATTATTGCGACGGATGATATGCGAATCGCAGAAGCCGCGTTCGAGTTCGGCGCGGAGGTCACCCTGACCTCCGACAAACACCCGTGCGGCACAGATCGAATTGCAGAAGTCGCCAAAAAACTCAGCGGTTTCGGAATCATTGTCAATGTTCAAGGCGATGAACCCTTCATCGATCCAAAACTTCCGCAAAAATTGATTCACGTCCTCCGCGAGGATAAGGCCCTCGCGATGTCCACGGCCGCTTGCCCGATGGAGGCAGCCGAGTTGGGAAATCCAAACTGCGTGAAGGTCGTCACCGATCTCGCTGGCAACGCCCTTTATTTCTCGAGGGCTGGGATTCCGCACGATCGAGATGGGGACGTCCGTCCCGGTCTGCTACGCCACTTGGGCATCTACGCCTATCGCCGTCGCTTTCTTCTCGATTTTGTGAAGTGGAAACAAACCCCTCTCGAAAATGCAGAGAAGCTTGAGCAACTTCGCGCCCTCGAGCATGGCGCCAAGATCCACGTCGTTAAAACACGGGCCGCTGGTCCCGGCGTGGACACTCCCGAGGATGCCGCCGCTGCAGAAAAAATCCTCTCGACGGGTAAACAGACTAAGAAGCGGGCGTAGCGGCAACGCTACTCGTATCGCGGTAGAGAGCAGCGTAAACCCCATCCTTGGCGACGAGATCCGGGCCGGAACCATCTTCCACGATCCGACCGTCCTTCATCACAATAATGCGGTCAAAATGATGAACCGTGCTGAGGCGGTGCGTGATGATGAGGGTCGTTTTTCCCTGCATTAATTCCATGATCGTACCCATGATCGTATGCTCCGTACTCGGATCCAAGGCGCTCGTGGGCTCATCAAGCAGGAGGATCGGAGCATTCTTGAGAAAAGCGCGTGCGATTCCGATGCGCTGGCGCTGACCCACACTCAAATGACTTCCCCGCTCCCCGACGGGACTACTGAATCCTTCTGGCATTTTGCTGATAAAATCGAGAGCCTGGGCCTTGCGGGCCGCCTCGATGATTTCCTCTTCCGTGGCGCCAGGTTTGCCATAGGCGATATTCTCGCGAATTGTGGTCGAGAAAAGGAGCGTGTCTTGTAGAACCATGCCGATATGGCTGCGGAGGCTTTTTTTGCTGATGCGACGGATGTCCATGCCATCGAGCGAGACGGAACCGGCTGTGGGATCGTAGAAGCGTGGAACCAAGCTCAGGAGGGTGCTTTTTCCGGTTCCCGTTCCCCCAACAAAGGCGACCGTTTGTCCTGGCTGAACGGTGAAGTTGATATCTTGAATAATCATCCGTTCGCCGGTGTAACCGAAGTGGACATTTTTAAACTCGATGCCGCCGACTGCCTCTTTGATATCCAGCGCATCAGGGGCATCGGGGACATCATCATCCCGATCCAACACTTCGAAGCATCTTGCAGCACCAGCTGCGGCTCCCTCGAGCGCCCAAGCCGTGTAGGTTAATTGCTCCAAGGGTTGGTAAAGCATAACGATGTAGGAGGAAAAAACCAGCAGGTCGCCGAGACTGAAATGGGCCTCGGGTTTGATGACCTGAAGCGACCCTATGTAATACATGAGAGCCGTCCCTGCAGCCATCAAGGTGCCAACCACGAGAGAACTGGCAACGGATGTCATATTGAGCTTCATGTTGGCCTCGAGACTCTGTGCGGCCCGACGGCGAAATTGATCAA
>CAYRTN010000340.1:0-1874 GCA_964427235.1 uncultured Chthoniobacter sp.
CGTGACTCCACAGGGTATGCAGCGGATGGCTTCGTGATGAAGGCAGGTTTCCCGATTTTTTTGGAACCCGATTTACCAGATGCGCTGGAGTCGGATTGAGAAACGCCCGATGACATGGGGGCTGTTTTTTGTGACAAGACGGGCTTTGAAGGACGGGCAGCGACCGATCTGGGTTTACTCGGTGGGCGTGACACAGGGGTTGGCTCTACTTTGGGTTGCGGAGTTGCTTCCGGAGCAGGTTTTTCAAATTCCGGAAGTTTATCAGAGGCGACTACTGGAATAGGCTCGGGCTCAGTGCTAGGTGATTCTAACTCGGGCCTGGGCGGTGGGGGTTGCAAAGTTTCTGGAGATTCCAGAGGCGACTCGACGAGGGAGACCTCGACGCTCCCCTCATCGCCGTCAAAAACATGAATCATTTTAGGAGAAAGCTTCCACCCGAAAAGGAGCCAAGCGTGCAAAGTAATGGCAAGCGCTGCACACACACCAAAACGGGTCGATTTTTTGGAAAGCAACACGAGCGAAGGGAATCCCATTAAATCAGGGCTTAGGTACCGGCGTTGTAGCAAAGGCGACCTTCGTAATGCCGAGTTTGCGGGTTTCATCAAGGACACCGATGGCTAGACCCAGACGGGCATTCTCGTCCCCATTGATCAAAATCCGCAATTCCGGATTCGCCTCCTTGAGGGTACGGATCTGAGCAAAAAGGGCCTCCTGCGAAAGCTCAACTTTATTCAGATACATTTGCCCCGTCTCGGAAATAGTCACCATGGTGTGCTCTTTGTTTTCTTGGGCCTGACCTGTGGATGCACGAGGAACTACGACCGGGATCCCTTGGTGCTTCACCATCGAGAGTGAGACCATCACAAACGTTGCCAGCAAAAAAAAGATGATATCAATGAGAGGAACAATCTCAATGCGGGCACGGCGCTTTTCACGAAACCTCGGAATATTCATGGTGAATTAGGATTTGAGGTGAATCTCAATATGACTCGCCGCATCCTGCATTTCGAGGCGAGCCTCCTCTTCCCGGGAATTCAGATAATTAAAGGGCAACAGGCCAGTGATAGCGATACCCAGACCATAGGCGGTCGCAATGAGCGCCTCGGCGATGCCTCCAGTGATGGCTGAGGGTGCACCGAGTTCCGATCCGCCCAGCATATCGAAACTGCGAATCATTCCGGTCACAGTGCCCAGCAAACCAAGCAATGGAGCCAAAGTGATCGCCGTGTCGAGGATCGTAAGTCCACGATGGAAACGCTTGAGCTCCCAATTGGCTGCGCGCAGCATCGCCTCGCTGAAGGATTTCTCTCGATGAGTGAGCGCGTAGGTGACGGCTCTCGCTACAAAATCCTTCGAGTCTGCGCCAACGCGCGTGGCTTGATCCAGATGGCCCTTTTCTATCTGAGTCAGGATCTCCCCCACCACTCTCTCATCTCGATTTTTTCTTTCGATAACGATGAAAAGAAAGCGCTCGATAACGACGGCGAGAACAACAACGGAAACGGCGAGCAATGGCCACATAATGGGACCGCCTTTATGAAATATTTCGATCATGGCAATGGGTGCTAACGACGGCGGGTGTAGAAAAAGAGAAAAACTCCGGCGAGCGCGACCAGCGAGGCTCCGCCTGTTACAGTGACCATCGCGATATCACGCGCCATCCTGTTCGGAATGAATGCAAACTTGTGGAAGTTCATGAAAATGTTCGCCTCAAACTGCATCTTATCATTCGTGTATCGTGTCACGCTTCCTGTCGTGGTGCTCACATAAACCCGTGTCCCCTCCCCATCACTGCTATCGAAGCGATACACCGGCAGCACACGAAAGATGTTCACGTATTCGTTATTGAAGGACGTCAAATAATCGGTCTTTTG
>CAYRTN010000341.1:0-1574 GCA_964427235.1 uncultured Chthoniobacter sp.
TTATCTCGACAAAGACGAAGTTGCCTTGCGTAAAAAGCAGATCGCCGACAGCAAAAGCAAGGAGAGCAAATGATGCGCCGCGCGATGGTGATGTTGGGCGCGCTGGTATTGTGTGGCTGTGACGAGCAAGGTCAGGCTGAACTCAGGCAATGGATGGAACAGACTCGTCGGCAGCATCAGCCACCACCGCCGGCGTTACCGTCACCGCAAATTTTCCATCCTTATGTCTACGATCCGGCAGGTCGGACCGACCCCTTTGATCCCCAAAAAATGGCAGCCGGCTTTGCGCTTGAGCAGCGTGGCGCCGGGCAGTTGCAACCAGATTTGACGCGACAGCGCGAAGCGCTGGAAGCGTATCGGCTCGATCAACTCAAAATGGTCGGCAGCCTGCGCCGTGCCGGTCTGGCGCTCGGTCTCATTGAGGTCGAAAAAATGATCCATCAAGTCAAAGTCGGCAGTTACCTTGGTCAGGATCTTGGGCGTGTTGTCGCCATTAGCGAGAGCGCCATTGAGCTTGATGAAATGGTGCAGGACACCAGTGGTAACTGGGTCCGGCGACACGCACAACTGCATTTGCAGGAGAAATAGCAATGAAGATATTCCACGCACTGCGCAGTTTTTTGCCGGCGTCGTCCGCCAAGCTATTTTGGCAGCTCAGCATGCTGGTATGGCTTACCCTGTCCAATCTGGACGCGTGTGCGCAAGGCTACGCGATTGAGTCGGTCGAGGCGGTACGCGAGGGCCAGCAATTCATGCTGAAAATTTCACTCAACAAAGCGATCCAAACTCCACCTGTCAGTTTTGCGACCAGCACGCCGCCCCGGGTGGTTGTTGATCTTGCCGACACCACAAACGTGACGGGTCTGACCCGCAAACAACTCGATCTGGGAAGCATGCGTAGCGTCGATATCGTGCAGGCAGGCGGACGTACCCGGCTGGTATTGAACCTCAGTCGTGCGATGTCGTATAACACCCAGATCAAAGGCCGCCAGTTGCTTGTTCTACTGGCATCGGAAAGTAGTGACGCCAATAGCGCCGATAAAGCGGCGGCGATCGCAGCGGAAAAAAATGCCCTTGTCGATGTCGATTTTCGTGCGGGTGCCGAGGGCGCTGGCCGTATCATCATCGACCTCGCGCGTGCACCACTGACGGTTGATGTTCGCCAGCAGGGGCAGGCGATTGCCGTCGATTTTCTGAAGACCAGCTTGCCTGACGTATTGCGTCGCCGTCTTGACGTCAAAGATTTTAGTACGCCGGTGCAGACCATCACTACCAGTGCGCAAGGCGATATGGTGCGCATGCTCATCGAGCCGCGTGGGCAATGGGAGCATCTGGCCTGGCAGACTGAGCGTCGGTTGGTCATCGAGGTCAGGCCGGTCAAGCCTGAATCCGGCAAAAACGGCCCGGGGGGGCGCGGCTACCGGGGGGATAAACTCTCACTCAATTTTCAAAATATTGACGTACGCGCGCTGCTGCAAGTGATTGCCGACTTTACCGGTCTCAACGTTGTGGCTAGTGACAGCGTCAACGGCAATCTGACCTTTCGCCTGAAAGATGTGGCTTGGGGTCAGGCG
>CAYRTN010000341.1:1584-1862 GCA_964427235.1 uncultured Chthoniobacter sp.
AAATGGCAATGTCCTATGGATTGCGCCGAAAGACGAATTGCTCACCAAAGAACGACTCGAATTAGAGCAGCGTGCGCAGATTGCCGAGCTTGAGCCGCTAGTCACGGAAACCTTTCAGCTTAATTATCAAAAGGCCGATGCGTTTCGGCAGGTTTTTGGGCTGGATGGACAGGCCGCACGAGGCAGTATTCTGTCGCGTCGTGGTAGTGCGTCGGCCGAGCCGCGCACCAATAAATTGTTTGTCACTGATACGCCGACCCGACTTGATGAGGTGCGCA
>CAYRTN010000342.1:0-1861 GCA_964427235.1 uncultured Chthoniobacter sp.
GGGCCACAGGCGCGTTTTTGCTGTAGGGCGCGTTTTTCAGGATGGAAGTGAACATGCCCTCGGCGCGATCCGAGCCCGGTACGATTTCCAAACCAAAAACCTTGTTTTTTTTACCTCCGAGAAATTCGTTCGCAATCAAAACCTGACGCCCGATGGCCTTCTCGAAATTCGGCGTGTCGGGATACTGGGTGATCAATTTCTGATAGGCATCAAAGGCTTTGATCGTGGCGCCCTCTGATTCATATATCTCGGCGATGCGGTATTGCGCTTGGGCGGTCAGTGGAGAAGCGGGATTTTTTTTGATAAACCGACGATATTTGGAAATCGCTGTTTCGGCATTTCCGGCATCGTCCGACGCCTTGGCCTCATCGAATTCGACTCGTTCATCCGAGGTTGTCTCCGCATTGACGGCCTGCCTCGGATTTGGGGCGTCGGGAGTTTCCGCTGGCGAGGGAGCTTGACCAGACACAGGCAAGAGGGCCGCCATGAGCGCAGCGAGACATATCAGTGAAAATCGGAACGACATCGGAAGGCATTAAATAAGAGACTTCATGCCACACAGTCAAGAACGAGAGAATGCCGGAGGTGGACTTGCAACAGAGGAACTCGACTGGTAGCTTTGAGATTATGAAGAAGATACTTCTCTGTCTGCTCGTGGCTCTCCCCCACATCCTCACCGCCGAGGAATTCGTCGCCCCGCAATCCCCCCGCCGCGAAATCTCCACCGAAGCCCCCGAACTCAAGCCTTCGATCGAAGGCATGGTGAAACAAATTTTTGAATCCCAGAAACCCTGGCAATCCCTCAACCCTGCCGCCCCCGCAGAATACGGGACGGGTGAAAAAAATATGTCCAAGGATTCCGCTCCCGGCACCCCTCACCACGCGACAACACTCACGATCATTGGACTCGAATGGTGAGCCGAGCGACTCCATTATTGCCAAAGAAAATCGTTTTGTTAGGAACTGAAGACATGGAACGACACAAATCCCCCACGCCGAAAAACCAAACCTCCGCCGCCTTCACCCTTGTGGAGTTACTCGTTGTGATCTCGATCATCGCGATCTTGGCGGGATTGTCCTTCCCTGCCGTCAATGGAGCGATGGACTCGGCTAAGAAAACTCAGGCAAAAAGCAATGCAGTTCAGATTGCGGCGGCGGTGACAGCTTATGAAATAGAATATGGAAAGTTGCCAACCTTCACTGGAACCACGGTGAACAAGGCCTTTATGAATATTCTTACGGGGTCAGATACAACCAACAACTCAAGGGCCATTGTGTTTTTAGAAGCTCAGGCGTGGAAAAAGGGGAAGGGCGGAACGAATTCTGTCGGGTATTGTGATCCGTGGGACAGTACCAAACCTTACGCCATCTCGTTGGATGCTAACTACGACAATCAGGTTGACGTCTCGACGAATGGCTTAACAGCAACAAATTCCAGCATCATGAAAAAAGTGGGCGTTTGGAACCAAAATACCAATTCGAAATATCAAGTTCGCTCTTGGGAATAACCCCAGCGCTTACCAGTTTATGATCCATTGGTTCGAACTCGTCCCTCCGCCACTCGACCAGAGGTCGAAGAAATTAGTTCCTGAACGCGTGCTGTCACCTGGGTATTGATATCCGTAGGCATAACCAAACGGATCCAGAATAGATTGGTTTTGTTCTGAAACGTTTGAATTTGTTCCCATCTTCTTGGAGAACTCAAAGTAAATTTTTCCATTTGAGGGTGCGAGTTCAGCCCTGAGGAAAGCATTGTTTCCATTTTTTCCGGTATCGGTATTTGTCCATTTGGGATAATCCCCTCTATCCGACTTGTAGTTTTCCAACGCCGCCGATAGCGCCGCGATCTCCGCCTCGGCGC
>CAYRTN010000343.1:0-1826 GCA_964427235.1 uncultured Chthoniobacter sp.
CGATCAATCTGGCGCTGGTGATGTTTAATATGATCCCGGCATTTCCGATGGACGGCGGAAGGGTGTTGCGGGCGTTGCTGGCGATGAGGCTCAACTATCTGAAGGCGACAAAAATCGCGGCTCGCACGGGTCAGGTCTTCGCTGCGGGATTCGTGTTTGTGGGCCTCGGATGGAATCCTATGCTGATTTTTATCGGTCTCTTTGTATTCACTGCAGCAAGGCAGGAATTGAATGACGTGATCTTCCGCGATCAGTTCGAACAGGACGGGGGTTATCGGATTTAAAAAAAGTCGCAGCAAATCCGATTGCAGATTATCCGCTCTTGGGGGTAGTTTCATGGGCATATGGGAAGACAATGGCTCCACGCTAAACGAGAGGTCGCAAACCTGAAAAAAGGCCAAGTCGTTGGCAAACTTGTCCGAGAAATCATGGTCGCAGCGAAGTCCGGTGGGGCTGATCCCGCTGGCAACGCTCGTCTTTTTGCCGCCTTGGAAAAGGCCCGGCGGGCATCCGTGACGCGCGATGTGATCGACCGCGCTATCAAAAAGGGAGCCGGAGTGGGCGATGACAAACTCGTGCTCGAGCACATGGTCTTCGAGGGTTATGCCCCCCACAAGATCGCCGTCATCGTGGAAGTTTTCACCGACAACATCAATCGGACGGCCCCCGAGATGCGCTTGCTCTTTAAAAAGGGGCAACTCGGCACGGCGGGCAGCAATAAATTTTTATTCGATAACGTCGGCATTGTTGAAGCGCACCATCCCGATGCGGCAATCGATATCGAGACGGCGGCTATCGAGGCGGGAGCGAATGATTTTTCGGCGCTCACCCATGCGGAGAATGACGACATCCCTGAGGGAGTGGCCGGTGCCCGGTTTATTGCTGAGCGCACGGCGACATCGACTGTTTCAAAGTGGCTCGCTGACAATGGTTGGACGGTGGTGACGAGCGAGCTTGGGTACATCGCAAAGCAATGTCCCGCCCTCTCGGACGAGCACCGCGCCGAGGTGGGCGAATTTTTGCAGGCTCTCGAGGATCACGATGATGTGCACCGCGTTTGGGCGGCATTGAAATAACCGCCATGGAGGCCACGGCGACGCGCATTGTCCTGCGTCTGAGGGAGGCAGGGCATGAGGCCTTCTTTGCCGGTGGCTGTGTGAGGGACATGCTGCTCGGGAAGTCCGCGCACGACATTGACATCGCCACAAGCGCCCGACCGCAGGAGGTTCAAAAATTATTTCCCCGCACGGTCGCTGTTGGAGCGCAATTTGGTGTTATCGTCGTGCTCGAGGATGGTGAGGAATATCAGGTCGCCACGTTCCGCTCGGATGGGGCCTACATCGACGGTCGGCATCCTGATTCCGTCGTGTTCACGACAGCGGAAGGTGATGCCCAAAGGCGGGATTTTACGGTCAACGGGCTTTTCTACGATCCTGTGGGAAAACGCGTGCTCGACTATGTCGGTGGCGAGGCGGATCTGAAGACCAAGGTGCTGCGCTGCATCGGCGATCCTGATGCGAGATTCACCGAGGATAAGCTTCGCCTCATTCGTTGCGTTCGTTTTGCTGCAGTTTTGGGCTTTGAGATCGAGGCCGCGACTTGGGATGCTCTGTGTCGGAAAGCTCCCGAAATCACGGTCGTGAGTGCCGAACGCATCAGGGACGAATTGGTAAAAATCTTCACCCATCCGTCACGGGTGAGGGGATTCGATCTCCTCGATCAATGCGGCTTACTGGCGGTTTTGCTTCCGGAAATCGACAAGCTGAAAGGTTGCGAACAACCTCCGGAATTCCATCCCGAGGGCGATGTATTCGTTCATACCCGCC
>CAYRTN010000344.1:0-1825 GCA_964427235.1 uncultured Chthoniobacter sp.
AAGATCCAACTAAAACAGCTACTAAAAATGCCGGTCTGAATTCAATGGGCATTAACTGGACAAACAACGTTTACTACGTCGGCTTGGCACAAGAAGTTCACAATGACTACTTCGCAGTCAGTGGCACAGCCTCTACAGCAGCAGCAGGTTCCATTTACAACGCCAGCGCAGGACTTCGCTCTAAAGACACTGCCAACCGCCTGTCTTTCGGTTACCGCGAAAAAGGTGTTCGCATCGGTGCTGATGCAGCCACTTTGAACTACACAGAAACATCTGCTCAAGCTAATGGCTTCAAAAGCCATAAGTTCAACACGTGGCAAGTTACCGGTGAATATGACTTGAACAGCCAAATTACTTTGGCCGCACAGTATGCCAACAACGGCGCAGGCAACTGCACATTAAACGGTGCAATTTCTTGCTCTACAGTCGGCTTGGGTGGTGACTTGGTGGGCTTTGGCGTGAAGTACCACCTGGACAGAAACTTCTCTGTGTTCGCACTTGCAGCAAAAGGTACTGCAAACTCTGGCGCCGTCCTGTCTTTGGGTAGCAATGCAGGCAAAACAGCCATCGGCGGTACGATCAATCCAGTTTCGATCGGTATCAACGCTCGCTTCTAATCAAATCACTTAGGTGCAATGAGCAAGCAGGTGTTCTTCACAGAGCACCTGCTTTTTTCTTGTTTGATCAGGGCCTTGATATGAAAATGAATTTTGTAAATTTAAGCGTGTTGGCCAGCGTTGCCTTTTGTTCGGTTGCCAGTGCAGCCGATTTGGATGCTGCCAAAAGAGGCGAAACGCTCTACATGCAACACCAATGCTACAGCTGTCATGGCACCCAAGGACAAGGTGGGGAGCGCAATGCGGGCCCTAAAATTTTTCCGAACCCTACGCCCTTTGTGGCGTTTGAATTGCAGATGCGTACACCCCGCAACTTGATGCCACGTTATTCCGTGCAAAACATCAACGCTGTGCAGTTGAAAGATTTGTATGCGTTTGTGGAAAACATGCGAAGCAGCCCATCAGTGGCCCAAATTCCGCTGCTTCAAAACGCAATGCGATAAAGACAAGGCTGGGCCGCTCTGACGAAATACCGTCAGCAGCCCGCGCAAACTGGCTTTAGCGAGCCTGGCACACGACGTCCAACAAAGCAGGTCGGCCTTGTTTGACCTGTGCAAGCGCACGTTGCAACGCGCCTTTCAGTTGTGCTGGGTCTTTGATCGGGCCTTCAGCCCAGACCCCATGGCCTTGTGCAATTTTGGCGTAATCAATGTCCGGGTTGCGCAAGCTGTTGCCAATCCAAGCTTGGTCGGTGCGGCGGTTGTGCAAGGCCGCCATGCGCTGCAAGTGCATCACTTCTTGGTAATAGCCACCGTTGTTGTGCATGACCATGAGCAATGGAATTTTGTGATGCGCGGCGGTCCACAGTGCGCCTGGTGCGTACAACAAGTCGCCATCGGGCTGAAAAGTCACAGTCATTCGGCCGAGCGCTTTGTTGGCCAATGCTGCGCCCACCGACGCCGGCAATCCATATCCCACACCTTGTCCGCCTGAGCCACCCAACATTTGGTGGTACTCGGTGGTGGGCCACAACTTGCGTGCCCAAGAAATGCGATCGCTGACGGCCAAGCACCAAGGCTCGTTTTTAATCACTTCGTATGTTTCCATGGCCAAGCGCGCTGTGCTAATTGGTGCGGCATCCCAAGCCAGTGCTGCAGATTCTTTGGCAGATTTAAGTTGTTGGTCCCACCGTTTTTTCATCGGCTCACGGCGTGCTTCAAAGCTGGCTTTTTGCGCTGCTGTGGCATTTTTCAAAATGTAGTCGGTGA
>CAYRTN010000345.1:0-794 GCA_964427235.1 uncultured Chthoniobacter sp.
AAGGATAACCTGTTAAACCTTGCTCCCAAGCCTTAATAAATTGTTCGTTTTTTAACACTGAATCTAATAGTGGTTTATAATGCTCTCTAAACATAGTACGTGATTTGTCTTCTTTTAATTTTGATAATGGAAACCACTGAATTTGTTTTTTCTCAAATAGTCCATTATGTTTTGTATCAATCTTGTCTTTTAAATGGAATTCAGCAAAGTTATTTACGTTTGTAAAATATTGCGGTAATTTTTTATAATAATTTGTTTTAAAAATATAACTTGTATATCTATCAAAAGTAATTGATAATATCATATTTTGAGTTACAGTTATTTCAAAGTCATTTTCATCTCCTAAAAATCCATTTAATTCTTCACTGCCTTCTCTAATTGCTGTTTTAAATGGTTTTTCGCCTTTATTTGGACTTCCACCAAAGTCACACCATAAATTATTATTTCGTTCTTGTCCTAATAATAGAATTAATGCTCCTTTATATAGTGCTACTGGTAAAACGCCTGCTCCCATAGTAATTAATTACTTGATAAAGGTTTGTTAATTATAAAAATAAATTTCAATTTTTTTATAATTAAAAAGTAAAAAGTAAAAAGTAAAAGAAAAAATTTGTTCTTTTTTTTGTTGTTTTTACTTGCCTATGTTTTTACTTGCCTATGTTTTTACTTGCCTATGTTTTTTTAAATTACCTTAATACATTTGTTATGAAATGCTTGCTCTGCTTCTGTTTTTGCTACTTTATGCTTAGTAAATGGAATTACTAGTGTTGTTTTGAAGACGTTCTTAACTTCTG
>CAYRTN010000345.1:804-1824 GCA_964427235.1 uncultured Chthoniobacter sp.
AAGAGTGGCCAAAACTTATCTCCATGATACTTAAACTGTGTTTTTGTGTTAGGATCCAAAATGTTGCTTTGAAGTTGCTTTGACTCGTCACTGTCAAACCACTCATCAAAATGAACAAATGCTTCACGACGATTTTTGACCTTGTTAAAAACGAAGTCAACACGCATCACTTTTCCAATATTGTGCGTCTTGAACATCTTAATAATATATTCCTCACCACTATTGCGAATGACCGGAATATAGAGCGAAAGAACCGACATTTTGATTTGTCTTGTTATTAGTTTAATCGTAATATCTTTAAATAATATTTGTATAAAATGAAATCAATTTTTTTTATGTATAACAGAAATTTATTAGTAAAAATATTATTATTAATAAATTCTAAAATTGATAAAAATTACTAATATTAGATATTTTTAAAGTAAAAGTATATAATATTGACTAATAAATATAAATTATATGATAGTTATAATAATTCTTTAAATTGTGATAAGATAGTGATTATGGATAATCATATATGTTTTGATGCTCTTATTAATAAAGAAAGCATGTGTGCTTTGATTAATTTTATTAATATTATTATTGCTAATAAACATTTATTTAGTGATTTTAAAATTTATTTACATATTAATTGTAAAGGCGGTATTTTTACAGAACTTACAAATTTTATTAGTTTTAAAAATACTTGTGCTTATGAAATTGTATCTATTATTGATAAAGAGTGTTATGACAGTGGATTTATTTTAGCATCATTGTGTAATTATAGAATTATTAATAAAAATGCCAAAGTATACATGTCAAAATTCATTATTACTACAAAAGGCGATTATTATTGGAATTATTTTAATCAATGTATAAATAAAGAAATAATGGATTTTAATATTATATTATATGATGTTTTGTGTAATATTATTGAATCCAATTTAACACGTGATAAATTAGATACTTATTTACAAAAAAATATGATTATTGTTTGGGATTGTAAAAAATATAAAAAGTTGGGTTTTGCAGATGAAATTA
>CAYRTN010000346.1:0-387 GCA_964427235.1 uncultured Chthoniobacter sp.
CCGCCTTTTTCGTTGCCGTCGATGTTGCCGCTGAATCCGGAAAAGCCCGGCACCCCACCCTGCCGCTGCAACGACAGTTCGCTGAAACGACCGCGCACCGCATAGGTTTTCAGGTTCGGCCAGGCGCCGCTCCAGCGCAGCGCCAGATCGTGCACTCCGCCCGCCGGCGCATAACCCACCAGCATCTTGCGCAATTCGCTGGCGAGCGGCAGACGATCGGCCAATTGCACCAAGGGTGCCAGCTCCAGTACGTTGGCCTGCAATTCCGCCCGCGCATAGCCCGCTTCAGTCGCCCCTCCCAGGCGCAGCACCAGATCCACCGGCGGCAGTGAAAGTTTGTCACCCGTGGTAAACGCCAACTTGCGCGTCGTCACCTCGAAACCGTCG
>CAYRTN010000346.1:397-1818 GCA_964427235.1 uncultured Chthoniobacter sp.
GCCCAACTGCGACATGTCGAGCTCCGGCAGTTCGGCACCCAGCCTCGCCCTGACATTGCGCAACTGCGCGTCGGCAATCACCCCCGTCAGCTCATGACCGGCAAAGGTGAACCATGCGCGCAGCGCCCCGGTGCCGTGCGGAAAATGCACCGGAAAATCGACCCACTGCCGCCAGGCAGCAATGTCCACGTGATCCAGTTGCACGAACACCTGACCGGTGATTTTTTCGGCCAGCGACTGAAAATCCTCGCCGCGCAGATCAGCCCGTATATCCAGCGGCGACGCCAGCGCCACCGGCGGCAGCGCCTGCAGCGCCAGACGATGCCGGTCGCCGTTGTTGACGATGCGCAGTTGCACCTGATCCAGTTCCAGCACCGGCGCGGCACGCATTTCATCGTTCCACAACAGCTTGGCGTCGTGAATCTGGATGTCGCTCTGGCCGAGCAGCCAGCGCGAAACCGCGCCATCGTCCTGTTCTTCGAGCTTCAGCGGAATACCCGCCACGGCAATGCCGCCACGGCTGTCGCGGCGCATGGTCAGCACCGGACGGTAAATATCAAGCGAATGGAAATTGATTTGCAGCAGCGCTGCGGAGCGCCATGACAGCGTGGCTTCGACCCGCGGCAGTTCCAGCGCGGCCCGGCCCTCGGCGTCGTGCACTACCACCTGGTGATCTTCTGCTGAATGGCCCCGCTCAACCGTTGCGCAATGTCTTCACGGTGGGCACCGATATCGGGCAGTATCCAGTAGCGGAGCCCCAAAATGGCGGCCGCAAAAACAAAACCGGTCACCAGCACGGCCCAGGTCAGTGCGCGATAGATCCACAACGAACTGCTCTGGATCCGGCTGCGGACTGCGGCAAGGCTCATATCACGCCTGAAAAATTATAAAATGTAATAGTGAAACAATGGCTTAACAATTCTAACAGGTTGGCGGAAAGTCTCGGGCGCTGGCCGCCGGGAAAAGCGGCCTGTTCTGCCCGTTCCGCGGCATACGCTCATCACCGATACCACTCATGAAACCGAACAACAACACGCCCGCTTCCACCGCCGAGCGCGATATCGCAGCCGCAGCGGGTTACAGCCGCTATCTGGAGCGCCTGCTCTCCGCAAACCCGGCCGTAATCAAGCCGGCTGAACTGGAAACGCCCTACGCTGCCGCCGGCATGCAGGTCGAACTGGATGCCGCCGGCATCACCGACGATGTGTCGCTGGGTCGCGCCTTGAGACGCCTGCGTCAGCGCGTAATGGCACGGCTGATCGTTCGCGATCTCAGCGGCCGCGCCGCACTGGATGAAGTGGTCGCTACGGTGACGGCTCTTGCCGAAATCACCATCTGCACCGCAGTAAGTCGGCTGCACACCGATCTCGCCGCCGTGCACGGCGAACCTCGCAGCGCCACCAACAACGCACCGCAGCAAC
>CAYRTN010000347.1:0-1800 GCA_964427235.1 uncultured Chthoniobacter sp.
TCGCCATGTTGGGTGGCCCGCCCATTGTGTTGGCCATCAATGCGCAACTGCCCATTACCGATTTGAAAGGCTTCATTGCCTATGCAAAAGCAAACCCCGTGAGCTGGGGCTCGCCAGGCAAGGGCACGCATGGCTACTTGATTGGTGAAGCCTTTGAAGTGATGTCACAAACGCCCATGCAACACGTTGCCTACAAAGGTGGTAGCCCCGCGGTAGCCGACACCATCGCAGGCCACATTCCAGCTCTGTTCACCACGCTCTCCACAGCCAGCGCTCAAATCCAAAGCGGCAAGTTGCGCGCTCTGGCCATCACGTCTTCGAAGCGCTTGCCAGAGTTCCCCAATGTGCCTACCTTTGCAGAACAGGGCTATCCCAAACTGATTGCCTTGACTTGGTTCTCTTTGTCCGGCCCACCAGGCATGTCGCCAGCCGTGGTTGATAAATTGAACAAGGAAACGCGCAAGATCATGCAGAGCCAAGTTGCCAAAGACACCTTGGCCAAGCAATCCATGGAAACATTCGATTGGGATTCAGCGCGGTTCACCCAGTATGTGGGAGAAGAGCTGAAGCAATGGGCCCCGATGATCAAAACGGTGAAGCCAGAAAATTGACGCCAAGGCGTGTCTTCAAGCACCCACAAAAAAGGCCCGGAAACGGGCCTTTTTTTTCATGCTGGTGTGAGAAAAAGGATTGACTTCAGCGCTTGGCCTCAGGTCTCAATTTCAATGCTGTCGTCTTGCAAACGTGCTTTGTAGGTTTTCAAAGGAATCATGCAGGGCGCTGCCACCACGTCACCCGTGCGGATATTGAAAGAGCCATTGTGAAAGTCGCATTCGACCACATCACCTTCAATTTCGCCCTCTGACAGAGAGCCTGGGCCGTGTGTACAGGTGTCATCGGTCACAAAATACTCACCATCAATCTTGAACACCGCCAAAATCAAACCCTCTTTTTCGACTTTGATGGCTTTGCCTTCCGCGACCTCAGACGCTTTGCACAAAGAGAGAAAACGGCACGCACCCGACATAAAGAATCTCCAGTTGACAATGACAAGGCGCAGATGATAACCTCGTTTCTAATGAAAGAACATTGTTCTGCTATGTAGAACGGCTTCATCTGCGAATATTTCACATCGAAATATCGATCATTTTATGACCCTGTGCAATTGCACACGAGGAGAAACCTGCATGTTGAAAAAAGAACTCAATGATTTGGTCACCCAAACAGGACCCGGCACGCCCATGGGCAACCTGTTCCGTCGTTATTGGTTGCCGGCTTTGCTGTCCGAACAGTTGCCTGGCCCAGATTGCGATCCCGTGCGCTTAGAGTTGCTGTCAGAAAAAATGCTGGCCTTTAGGGACACCGAAGGAAAGTTGGGATTGATCGATGAGTTTTGTGCTCACCGCGGCGTGTCTTTGTGGTTTGGCCGCAATGAACAAAATGGTATTCGCTGCCCCTACCACGGCTGGAAATACGATGTGAACGGCAATTGCACCGAAGTGCCTTCAGAGCCCACCTCTGGTTATTGCGAGCGCATCAAGTTGAAGTCATATCCGATGGTGGAGCGTGGTGGCGTGATTTGGGTTTACATGGGCCCTGCCGACAAACAGCCACCCTTGCCAGAGTGGGAATTTGCCACACTGCCCCTAGAGCACTCTTACATGTCCAAGCGAGTGCAAGCCAGCAATTGGTTGCAGGCTTTGGAAGGCGGTATTGATTCAAGCCACGTGTCCTTCTTGCACAGCGCATCGCTCAGCCGCGATCCATTGTTCAAAGGTGCCAAAGGCAACCAATACAACT
>CAYRTN010000348.1:0-1464 GCA_964427235.1 uncultured Chthoniobacter sp.
GTTGTGAGACCTTCATAAATCTCGCGAGCGCTTTGACACAAAGCAAGTGCTGCTTTGTGATCTCCTCGGTCATAAGCCAAATGGCTCAGTTCTACATAAGCTTCTGCGCGATCTGCGCCTTGAGTTGATGGAATCTTTTTCCATAACTCTTTTTCATCGGGTTTGTTTTCTTTACTCACCGTGTCCTTTCTTGAGGCGATGGTGCATCTGACGGAGTGGAGAAATTACTCTGCGTGGCTGACATTTATGGGATGGCGCTTGGGACTAACACCAGGGGTCTTTTTGGGGGAAGCGGAGAGTAGCACAGAATTCGAACAGGTGTTCGATTCACCCAAATGCCCCTAAACCTTGCCTCACATGTCCCCTGCTCCCGCTACTCTTTTGCTAGGTCAAGAACTAAGCGCCAAGCCCTTTAGCTTGCTTAGTACCAATCCGCGCTTCTTGCGCACGGTGGTTCTAAAGGAAGACCTGCCAGCGATGAAAGACACCGCTGGAAGAGCAGGAGGTCTTTTCATGGGTCGAATCATTCTTACAGGCATTTCCCAAGGCAAACATAAATTCAAGCTCGAGTACCCAATAGTCAATGGCAAAACTATTTGCATGGCTATATGTGCCTGCCGATATGAAGTTGAAATCCTCTATTTTGAAAACTATGGAGGTACAAAAGATTTACAAATGAAGTGGCAAAAACATATTGGAACTTGGAAAGGGTGGCTCTAATCCAAAGATCTTGTCGCCGATAATTTAGTCGCAAAGTGCGACCAAACCTCGGGTGTGCGACTGTCCGGCAAATACCCTCCTGCTCCCCCAAACAGCATTGGAATATCTGGGTATTGACTGCGCAATTGCTTTGCAATACCTGCATAACCTTCAACAGAGTATTCAAGAGAACTCAGTGGATCCTCTTTATGACCATCTGCCCCACATGTAATGAAGATTAGGTCTGCCTTAAAAGCATCAAGTAGGTGTATAAAACGCGTGACTCCTACTCCAAGAGCCTCATCCCCTTTACCTGAGCTTTGAATGCCAGCATTTTTTGGGATAAGTGGAAAGTTATAGATATTTCTATCTGGATCACTTTCATTGCCTGTTCCGGGGAAGATTCCTTTTTCATGAATTGAATAGGTTAAAACCATTGGGTTATCTGCAGTTAGGTTTTCTACTCCATCACCATGGTGGGCATCTATATCAAGGATTGCGACCCTTAAGCCATAGTCCTTGGTAGCTATATCTGCAGCGATTGCAAAGTCATTGAAGATGCAAAAGCCTGATGAATGATCATATTGAGCATGGTGTTTAGAACCAGGAAAGTGAATAGCTGTCAGTGCCCCTTTGTTTAATAGGGCATCAAGTGCAACCAATGTACCACCAACAAATGTCGAGGAAAGGGTTGCAAGGTCTGCACGCTTTCCAGACCACTGACCGCTCAAGTGATTATCGAGTACTTCATCTATATAACTTGGC
>CAYRTN010000348.1:1515-1800 GCA_964427235.1 uncultured Chthoniobacter sp.
AAATAGCGCCGCGTCTTCCTTCATTAACTCCACGAATTGATTGCGGGCATTGATGAAGCGACGCCCCTGTGTTGGATGTGTTGGATCAAAGATCCAGTTTGCATATTGGTCGCTGTGAACTAGGACCGTAGTTGTTGCTGGGTATTGTGTTTTTGCTGTGTCCTCCTTAGGAAATTGTGCTTAGGATCTCTTTGTAGTTCTTACCGTAGTTTTTAGGGGATATATATGCGCATTGTGCGCTGGCAGGTTGAAAATATCTCTTGTACTTTGAAAGCTCTGGAACAT
>CAYRTN010000349.1:0-1786 GCA_964427235.1 uncultured Chthoniobacter sp.
TATCGGCATCAGCGATCAAACTCAATGGTGACACGATCCACTCGCCTGCGGGCAAGCAACCTTATGAAACACCACGAGCCCTCGAAACACACGAGGTCGCCGCTGTCGTGCAAGATTACCTGCGCGCTGCCGAACGGGCGAAGGCGGCGGGTTTCGACGGGATCGAAATTCATGCCGCTAACGGCTACCTGATCGACCAGTTCCTCCAATCGAAAACCAACCACCGTACAGACGTCTATGGCGGCAGTCTAGAAAACCGGTTCCGCTTTCTGAAAGAAATCGTCGAAGCCATTCTCACCATTTGGCCCGCCAACCGCGTGGGCGTCCGCCTCTCGCCAAACGGCGTTTTCAATGACATGGGTTCGCCAGATTTCCGTGAAACATTCACCGATGTCGCCAAGAGACTCAATGCCTTCGGCCTCGCCTACCTCCATGTGGTGGATGGCTTGGCATTTGGTTTTCATGATTTGGGTGCCCCCATGCAACTCCCCGAGTTCCGCGCGGTCTTTTCTGGCCCCTTGATGGGAAACTGCGGCTACAGTGCCGAAGCGGCAGAATCCACAATAGCCTCAGGAAATGCTGATCTCATTGCTTTCGGAAGACCATTTTTGAGCAATCCCGACCTCGTTGAGCGCTTCGAAAACGGTTGGGATTTGAATCCTCCAGCGGAAATGCAGGTCTGGTCTTCTCCTGGCGCAGAGGGCTACACCGACTTCCCCTTCCACACTCAGAGCTAGTAGAATCAGAGGCTACGCAGAACGTGGCTCGGACTTTCGCAGAACGATGTTCGCCCCATTAATCTCAATGAGTCTCTGCCGATACAGATTGCCGATCGCTTGTTTGAAGGCCTTTTTGCTTGTTTGAAAAGCGGCTCGGATATCCTCCGGCGAACTGCCTTCATGAACAGGGAGCTTGCCCTCTTTGGATCGTAGCGCTGTTAGGATGCGGTCGGCGAGAGGCGCGATGCGTTGGTAACCCTCGGGATCGAGCCCCAAATCGAGCTTCCCGTCAGGACGAACATTGCGAACATATCCTTTGCATTTATCGCCGACTTTGAGCGGAGATCCCAACTCGCTCCGAAAGAGGAGACCGACATGAGCGTTGTCCACGATCGCATTATATCCGAGCGGTGACTCACCGGCGATGAGCAGCGAGACTGCAGCTCCCTCGCTGTAGTTCGGAGGAGTCGCGCTGAGATGATCCCTCCAACGCGTTGTGGCAATAATGCGCTGCGAGACTTCATCAATAAAGACAAAGACCACAACAATGTCGCCCTTGTGAATACGACGCTCCTGCTCACGCATGGGCAGGAGGAGATCTTTATTCAGCCCCCAATCAAGGAATGCGCCGATCGTCGGGTGAATTTGTTTCACTCTCAGCGCCGCGAAATCGCCCACGCACGCGAGTGGGTCGTGGGTGGTGGCCACAAGACGATCCTCCGAATCGCGATAGAGAAAAACCTGCAGCTCATCATCAGGTCCAGCTCCCGAAGGAATCGAGTCTCCAGGCAAAAGAATTTCCCCAAGATCGCCACCGTCGAGATAGAGGCCCGGAGGGGCATCTTTTAAAACGGTGAGAATGTTGATTTTTCCTAGAAGAGCCATGTCCGTTCTATTCAACCATGGAAAGATCGCCTTGCCCATGAGGGAATTCCGCCAGACGTCTCCGCTGAGATTGGAGAGGCAGTCGGAACCTCAATGGGCGGATTAGAAATCGACGCGTCATCAGGTGTTGCGTTCGGTGTCGCGCTTGGTGTCGCGCTTGGTGTCGCGCTTGGTGTCGCGCT
>CAYRTN010000350.1:0-1785 GCA_964427235.1 uncultured Chthoniobacter sp.
TCGTATCGAGCACATTGCGGAAATTCACAAAAATCGCCTGAGCTGTCTCGGGGCGCAGGTAAACCATGTTATCTTCTGTCTCAAGGGGACCGGCATGGCTTTTGAACATCAGGTTAAAATCCCGGGCCTCGGTGAGATCACGACTCCCGCAGGTGGGGCAGTATTTCTCGCCGTCTTTGACGGGCAGTTGATCCGCGCGGTTGCGGGAATTGCACTTTTTGCAATCCACCATTGGATCGCTGAATGTCTCCTCGTGACCAGATGCCTTCCAGACCGCGCGGTTCATGATGATCGAGCCGTCCATGCCCTCCATGTCATCACGCTCACGTACATTCCGGCGCCACCAGAAATCCTTCAGGTTCTTCTTCAGTTCGACGCCGAGGGGGCCGTAATCCCAGAAACCATTGAGGCCACCGTAAATTTCGGAAGATTGAAAAATGAATCCGCGCCTCTTGCAGAGGCTCACAATTTTTTCCATGCGCGAAGCTGAAGCGTCTTGGGACATAAGGCGGGTATCAAACCCGAGCCTGTTCAAGAGGTCAACGCAGCAATAGCGGAGAAATGGCGGCTTGGCTTCGCTCGCTCAGTCATAAATCGCGCCTACGATATCGCGGATTAACTCAGGTCCATGATAAACGAAGCCTGTGTAGATCTGAACAAGGTTCGCGCCGGCATCGAGTTTTTCCTTCGCCGAGGCGGCGTCCATAATGCCGCCCGAGGCAATGATCGGGAGTTGCGTGGCGGAGCGAAGAGTACGGATGACTTCGGTCGAGCGTTGGCGCAGCGGGGCTCCGCTTAGTCCGCCTGTTTGGTCTGATGGGGTAGGAATGGCGGTGTGGTCGAGGGTTGTATTCGTGGCGATGAGGCCGGCGAGTTTTTCGGACTCGGCGAGCGCTGCCATTTCGCGAACGGCGTCATCGGTAAGATCGGGGGCGATTTTGACCAGAAGCGGCTTCCCGCTGTGAATTCGCTTAAGTGTTCGGATAATCTGCGCTAGGGAATCGCTATCCTGAAGGGTGCGAAGGCCGGGGGTATTGGGCGAACTGACGTTAATAACGAAGTAGTCTCCATACGGAAGGAGGAGATTGTAGCTTGTGGCGTAGTCCGAGGCTGCATTTTCTAGTGGAGTCACCTTGGATTTTCCGATGTTGATGCCTACGGGAATGCGTGGCCAGCGCCCGCTGGATTTGAGGCGGCGAAGACGTTTCGCTGCGACACTGGCTCCTCGGTTGTTGAATCCCATGCGATTGATGAGCGCCTCTTGCGAGGGGAATCGGAAGCAGCGTGGCTTTTCATTTCCGGGTTGGGCGAGAGCGGTGATGGTGCCCGCCTCCAGAAAGCCGAACCCCATCGCCTGCCATGCAGGAAGGGCGACGGCATTTTTGTCCATACCGGCGGCAAGTCCCACGGGGTTTGGAAAATCGAGGCCAAAAAGTCGCAGTGGGCGCTGGGGGAGTGGGCCAAACATCGAGCGAATCAGTGGTGAGGGCGTGAGTCGGAGGGCCGCCATGGCGAGATTATGGGCCGCTTCGGCGGGCAGGCAGAACAAAAGGGGGCGTAGAATTTGTAGGTAGCAGTTCACTGCGATCAATGTCGCCTACACCGTGCCCTAGCTACAATCGGAAAGTGCTCGGAGGCGAGCACGGGCTTGACGGCGCTGGCTCCGGCTCCGATAAATAGAGGTTCCATGACAGCACCTGAAATATTTGGAGTTTTGAGCGCATCCCAAGGCGCGGAGATTTTGAACTGGTTAGCAAACCATGACCGCCCGGCCTATCGGAACTG
>CAYRTN010000351.1:0-1764 GCA_964427235.1 uncultured Chthoniobacter sp.
GTCTTCAGTTGTTGCGGCAGTTGGCGCAGGTAACCCAAAGTACGGTGCAGGAGATGGAAGCACTGTTCGAGTTGGCCAAGCCGGTTTCGCGCGCCCGCGCTGCCGTGCCGGCCATCAAGCGTCGGCCGCCGGTGGAATTGGAGCGCCAGATTTTGCGTTTGTTGGTGGCGCATCCGGTTCTGGCGGCGGATCTTGACGAGGCTGCACTCTCAGCAATTTGCTGGTCAGCGCCGGATGGCGGGGTGTTGTTGCGCCAACTGGTGGCGACGATCGGCGCAACGGCAGGTCAGGCCAGTTTTGCCTCCGTGGCCGAAATGTTGCGCAACCAGGATGCCGATTTTGATGAGATTGTGGCTGAAATTGCTGCCCAATCTGAATCCGATGTCGATTATGCAAGGCTTGAGCTGGCCGGTGCGGTGCGACAGACCACCATGAAAATGCTCAAAGCCGAACAGGAGCAACTGGCCGCAGAAGGGCTCGCGTCGGAGAGTGCGCGGGTGCGTTATCGGGAAATTAATAGTCAGATGGATCGGCTGCGCGCTTTGGCTGAAAAAGAAGCGGCTTCATGATCTATCTTCAATGTGGCGGGCGGTAACGGTGCTGGAAAGACAGTGCCCTATGCTATACTGTAGGGCTTTTGAATCAAGGCGTTACAGAGTTTTACTCTACGTTTTACCTGAGCTTTACTGAGTTGATCTTGCTGGATACGCAGGCCACGACACGAAGCAGAATATTCCGGCACATCGCTGTCCGGTCTGCTCGATTGCTGAAATAGCAGCACCGGCTAGCACTCCAGTTTCCTGAGCAGCATTGGCAACCCCATTTGGTGGATGGACCTATGGCGAACGCAAAACAAAAACCCGTTAAAACTTCTGCAACCAAGGCAAAAACTGTCAAGACAGTGGCTGCGCGCGCGCCGGTAAAAACGGTCAAGGCGGTAGCAAAAGTCGCGACCAAGAAAACGGCGGTTAAACCGGCAGCAAAAGCTGCCGTAAAAACTGCTGTGAAATCGACAGCAAAGCCGGCTGCAAAACCCGCTTCAAAACCTGCCGTAAAAGCAGTGGCGAAGACGGCTGCAAAATCAGCCGCAAAGCCAGCCGTAAAACTTAAAGTGACGACAGTGACAAAGTCATCGAACAAAGCGACCAGCAAAGTGGTCTCAAAGACCAGCAAGGCTATTGCCACGCCGGTGCCTAAAAATCCGGTCAAGGCAAGTAGCGTTGCGAAAAAAGCGGTGGCAAAAACTGAGCGTAAGCCAGCCAAGCCAGCCGTCGCCCCAACGAAAGTCCCCGCAACGAAAGCTTCTGTGACAACCAGGAAATCTGAACCTAAAGTAGTAGTAGCAACAAAAGCAGTGAAGACCGCAAAAAAAGTAGCACCGGTGAGCGCGCCCGTCGCGCCAAAGGTAGAGTTGAAATCCGATCATAAATTGATGTCGGTGAAGCAGACGACCGATGCCGCAACGTTGGCTGCCATCGATACGTCCGGGTATATTTTGCCCGGTGTCAAAGTGCCGGGTCGTCGTGGTCGTAAGCCGCGTGAATTTCAGCCGGAAAACGAAGAAGTCGCAGCACTCAATGCGGTTGAACGTGCCGAATTGAAAGCAGCGGACAAGGCCAAAGCCAAAGACCGCAAGGCCAAAGAAAAGCAATTCCTCAAAGATGCGTTTTCTTCCGACTCGGAAGCAAGCGAAGAAGATCTCGAACGGCGTCGCCAAAAGCTCAAGACGCTGATTAAGCTTGGTAAAGAGCGTGGGTTTCTGAC
>CAYRTN010000352.1:0-1753 GCA_964427235.1 uncultured Chthoniobacter sp.
GCTCTGCAAGCACGAGCCTCATCCTCATTCGGCGGAGAGGACGCGATGGGCTCAAGTGAACACTCTTCCATGGATGTTATATCTTGTGGCATAAGTGAAGAGCTTAAATATCGGCGAGGCGCATTTACTGCAACAGGGTGCGACTTGATGTTGTGCAGATCACTTCGACAAATTATTGCCCGTTCTTTTTTGATCCGCCGAGCATTTGAGCGATGAGATAGTTGCCGATTGCTAGTGAGGCGGTGGCTCCTGGGGATGGCGCGTTGAGGAGGTGGATCTGGCCAGGCTTTTGCTCGAGCGAAAAATCCATCAGAAGCGAACCATCGCGATGAATGGCTTGAGCCCTCACTCCACTCCCACCCTCGCGCGAAATATGCTCCATGCGAATGTCAGGAATCAAGCGCTGCAGGTTTTTCAGAAAAACATCTTTGCTGAATGAATTTCGCAACTCGCTCCACGTCGTGCCCGGATATTTTTTTAGGAATCGGTAGAGCCCAGGAAATGTCAGTGTCTCCCAAGCATCTTGCAGTGAGAAATCCGTGCGATTGTATCCTTCCCGCTTGAAGGCGAGAACGGCATTGGGGCCAGCCTCAATGCCGCCGCCAATCATCCGGGTGAAGTGGACACCTAAAAATGGCAACGTGGGATCTGGAACAGGATAAATCAAGTGCCTCACGAGGTGCTCCCCGCTTGGTGACAACTTCCAATAATCACCTCGAAAGGGAATGATGCTCGAGTCGGGCTGGAGGCCAGCCGATTTGGCCACACGATCGCAATGAAGTCCCGCGCAGTTGATGACGAAGTCCGCAGCTATATCCTCCTGAGGGGTGGAAACAATTTGCCGACTGCCGCTCGTTTGTATCCTCAATGCCGGAGCACTCGTCCGGACCTGCTGACCAGCGGCGCGGAGCAACTCCACCATTTTTCGCATCACGGCGGCGTAGTCCACAATACCCTCCTCAGGCACTCGCAAGGCCGCTCGACCGACGGCATAGGGCTCGATTTCTTGAATGGCTGCACCCTCGAGCCATTGCAGTCCAAGCAGGCCGTTAGCTGTTCCGCGGGCTTGCAAATCGCGCAATCTCGCCACCTCCGATTCATCCACGGCGAGCACGATTTTCCCACAAATATCATGCGGAATCTGGTTTTCTTTGCAGAAGTCCACCATCGCTCGAATGCCTTCCACAGCCAGTCTGGCTTTGAGTGAGCCGGGTTTGTAGTAGAGCCCGCAATGCAACACACCGGAGTTGTGACTGCTCTGGTGTCCACCGGTCTGCGCGTCTTTCTCCAGCACGATGATCTCCCTCGCCACCTGCTGCCGAGAGGCTTGAAGAGCGGTGGCCAAGCCGATGATCCCTCCGCCGATGATAATGAGGCGCTCCATTTGTTATTTCAAAAAGGAACTGATCCGCTTGCCTGCAAGCCACGCGGAGCGAAGCTGAAATTCATTGCATATTGGCGATGTCATAAAGTTTAAGGCGGGGCTTTGGTGATGCTGATAAAACAAATCGAGTGTCGCGATCTTGAATTCCTCTCATGAAATGTCGCTCCTTGAGATCAAAAACTGAAAAAACGATCTGCAACACCGAATCGCTTCGTGTCGCTTTTTGTGCGCCATAAATAAACGAACTACCCCAATTTCAAAAAAACCGAGCGATTTTTTTAAAAAAAGGCTCTTTTTTCTCAAGCAAAACCCGTTTTTCAACTGGGAAAATGGCTAATTCGTTCAAAAACAGCGAACATTTCTAAAAAA
>CAYRTN010000353.1:0-600 GCA_964427235.1 uncultured Chthoniobacter sp.
AAGGCGCCGCTGTTTCTGGCGCAGGCTGCAGCGCCGGAATTGCGGCGCAACCAGGGCTGCATCGTCAACATTATCGACATTCATGCCGAACGGCCGCTGGCGGATCACATGGTCTATACCGCGGCCAAGGGCGGATTGCTGGCGCTGACCCGTTCGCTGGCACTGGAACTCGGACCCGAGGTGCGGGTTAATGGGGTGTCTCCAGGTGCGATCATGTGGCCAGACGGGCCCGAATGGCAGAATGAGGGCGAACGGCAACGCATCATCGATCACACGCTGCTCAAGCGCATCGGGGAGCCCGAGGATATTGCCGGTGCGGTCGAATTTCTCGCCACAGCGCCTTATGTCACAGGGCAGATCATTGCGATCGATGGTGGCCGCAGCATCATGTTGTGATGACCGACTCGAATCGATACGAATAGAAATACGAAAAGACGAATCAACAGGCACGGGTGAACCGCGCCGGAGCAGAAAACCATGGAACCCCAGGTCATCAACATCACGCCGCGCAGCAACCGCGAACGCCGCGATCATTACGAGTCGAACAAGCTGGTCAAACGCCTGCGCCGGCAGGCGGGACAGGCGACCGCCGATTTCGAC
>CAYRTN010000353.1:610-1740 GCA_964427235.1 uncultured Chthoniobacter sp.
GCGCTGCTCGACATCCTGCTGCATCTGCGCAGCCACGCGCCGATTGCCTTCGATATCGTCGCCGTCAATCTGGATCAGAAGCAGCCGGGGTTTCCGGAGCATGTGTTGCCGGAGTATCTGACCAAACTCGGTGTGCCTTTTCACATCGAAAACCAGGATACCTACAGCATCGTCAAGCGGGTGATCCCCGAAGGCAAAACCATGTGCTCGCTGTGTTCGCGGCTGCGCCGTGGCGTGCTGTATCGCGTGGCGCAGGAGCTGGGCGCGACCAAAATCGCGCTGGGGCATCATCGCGACGACATTCTGGAGACGTTCCTGCTGAACATGTTCTACGGCGGCAAGCTGAAATCGATGCCGCCCAAGCTGGTCTCGGACGACGGTCGCAATGTGGTGATCCGCCCGCTGGCTTATTGCGAGGAGAGCGATCTCGAAGCGTATGCGGCGCTGCGCCAGTTTCCGATCATTCCCTGCACCTTGTGCGGATCACAGGTAAACCTCAAGCGCAAGGAAATGAAGGCAATGCTGCGTGAATGGGAAAAGCGCCAACCCGGTCGCGTGGAAACGATCCTGACCAGTCTGCAGAACGTGCGGCCGTCGCATCTGATGGACCGCACGCTGTTTGATTTTGCCGCGGTGCGTGCGACGGGTGCGCCGGTCGCTGACGGCGATACGGCGTTCGACCGCGAATAAAGCGGGGCAGGGCAGTTGCGTGCTGTGCCTGCCCTGAATGGCGGTTAAAAGTCCGGCTGGATGTTGTATTCCTTGACCGCCTTGCTCCAGCGCGCAATTTCTTCACGGGTGAATTTGTCGAACTCTGCCGGTGTGGTCGGTACCGGTTCATAACCGCGGTCGCGCAGCAGCTTGCCGGTTTCGCCGTTTAATACGTTGGTCACGGCCTTGTTGAGCACGGTGACGGCTTCCTTCGGCATCTTCACCGGGCCCATCAGGCCGTACCAGCCGCTGATGGCAAAACCCTTGAACCCCGCTTCTCCCAGTGTCGGGATTTCCGGCAGTTGCGGTGTGCGTTTGGCGGTGGTCACCGCGAGACCGCGCAGTTTGCCGGACTTGATCTGCGGAGTCGCCGCGCCGGGACCGGAGAACAGGGTCTGCACTTCACCGCCGACGGCTGC
>CAYRTN010000354.1:0-1737 GCA_964427235.1 uncultured Chthoniobacter sp.
GTGCTAAATACGCCATATTTTTAACAATACCAATGGATTGCCCTTCTGGTGTTTCTGCCGGACATAAAAATCCCCAAGTAGAGTTATGTAATCTACGTGGCGGAACTAATTTCCCACTCTTGTCAATTGGTGTATTCACACGTCTTAAATGACTTAGACTTGATAAATATGTTAGTCGATTTAATACTTGTGCCACTCCTACTTTATTACTATTGATTTGTTTAATACCAAAATCACCTGTTGCTAATGCTCGCTTAATACCCTGCTCAATAGTAGTTGATTTAATAATTTTATAAATATTCGTTTTTGTGATTATATTTTCATAATCATCATTAGATTTCCACGAACCCGTATTGATTTCACGAATGATTTGCTTTTTCATATCCTTAACAAGTTTATTAAAATAATTTCGCAATAAATTATTTAGCAATGGTCCTGTTAAATCTACGCGTTTATTAATATATGAATCCCTGTCGCTTTCTAGTAACCAACCAAAGGAAGTTTGAAGTAAAATATTCGTCATATATCCAAGCATATAGATTTTCTGTTTTTCTGTCTTACAATGCGGGAAAATATCATTGTTTAATACTTCAATAGCAAAATCGTATTTTTTCTTAGAACCTGTTTCTTTATCCATATTCATTGGAGTATAAATTACATTAGCAACAATATATTTAATTGCTGCTTCTTGGGTTACGACTTTGTTTGCTTCAATAATTGATGCTTTTAATGAAATTAGCATTTTTTTCATATTTTCTTTACTAATATCAAGCATTATCAATTCACAAATTTCTTTATCACTAATAATATTAAATGCCCTAAACATAATAAATAATGGAATTGGTATTTTAATACGTGGAATTTGTAAATAAAGAGCATTACCATATCCATTATTTCTTGATGCGATTAAAATATTAATTT
The DNA here is from genome assembly GCA_964427235.1 of uncultured Chthoniobacter sp. Classification (GTDB taxonomy): domain Bacteria; phylum Verrucomicrobiota; class Verrucomicrobiia; order Chthoniobacterales; family Terrimicrobiaceae; genus UBA967. Next base: position 922 of record CAYRTN010000354.1, read on the forward strand.
GTTTAGGTGAAATACATTTCCAATCTGGAATACACTTCATTTCTCCTTTCCAAGACCATTTATTATTATTTTTCTCAATATTATAACAATAAATTTGATTTTCGGCTGCTCGTTCTTGACTAATGCAAGTTTTTTCCGAACCATTAATAATAAAATACCCACCAGGGTCCATATAACACTCACCTGTTTCGTGATGATTTAAATGTTTATATTGATTTAATACACATAGGTCTGATTTTAACATAATTGGGAGTTTTCCAATATGAACATTCTTAATCTTTTTTTGATAATTTAGGACATTTTTATAGTTTTCGCCATTACGTACAATATATTTAATATTTAAATCAACAGTCATTGCTGATGAATATGAAAAGTTACGCAAACGAGCTTCTTGGGGAAACATAATTTTTGTTGAGCCATTATTTTCATAAATTTGTGGACGATATATCGAAAAATTCTCAAATGTAATTTCTATTTCCAATCTATATAAATTTAATTCTTTAACAAAATCATGTTCTGAAGCAATAATTAATGGATTAAACATTTCTATTGTTTGTTGAATTTGATTATTTACAAAATAATTATATGATTCTAATTGATGCTTAACCAATTGTTTAAGATGTTTATGTTTAAAATATGATTCAATAAGAATCCATGGAATTTCTGAATCATGAATTTCCTTGCTTGGACTTTCCTTATTGGGAATTTCCTTATTGGGAATTTCCTGATTCGGAATTTGTGTAGCCATAATTTTTATTAATTATTAAATTTTAATATTTTATAAATCAATTTTTATATTATTTCATTTTATATAAT
>CAYRTN010000355.1:0-1736 GCA_964427235.1 uncultured Chthoniobacter sp.
TGTCCTGCTGCCACGGCGTATGGTGAGCGCGGTGTGCCGGGTGTGATTCCACCGGGCGCCACATTAAACTTTGAAGTTGAACTGGTCAGCATCAAAAAATAAGCGCCACGTCCCAGCAATTTTTAACCGATTGTTCTACGCACTGCAGAGGCAAAACCGATGGCACTCCCCTGGCTAACCGCACTCAAAAACATCCCATGGGGAAGCGTCATCGAGCATGGGCCCAAGGTGCTCGACAAAGCGCGTGATATGGTCAACCGGCATCGCGACGCCAAATCGCCCGCCAGCGAAACCGATAGTCCTGATGCCGGCACCACAATGCAGGCCGATCCTGACGCGCTCAATCAGCAACTACAAGCCTTGCAGCTTGCCTTGACGCGGCTGTCTTCATCCAATCTGGAGCTCTCGCCGTCGGTCAACAAATTGCGCGAGCAACAGGACGCAATCCATGCCTCACTGGCTGCGATTCGCCGAAGAAACCGTTGGCTGGTTGCGGGCATTATTTGTGTTGCGGGCGGATTGGCCTGCACCATCTGGCTGATGTAAAACGATTTGGCATCACTTATCTCGTTGCAGCAAGCGCTCATTTCCATCATGACCCCTCCCCATTCTGCACAACCCGGCGCATCGTGGCCGCTTCTTTTTATGCTGAGTTTTTTTGTTGCGATGCCGGCCTACGCGGACCGTTGCGATGACTTGATCAAGATGGATGGTTTGCTCAGCACGGCAAAAAAAGAATGTCCGTTTAGTTATTATGCGTTCCGCTTCCAGCAGGACTCGCTGCTGTGCATGGAAAAAAAAGGGCCCGAGGCGTCGAAAAAACTAGTCCAACTCGGGCAATCTGCCTACCACGGTAAGGCCAAGACCATGGGTAAAGAAGCGCTGTGCCAAAAGCTCCTGGTCGATTTTCCAATGACCGTCAAGCGGTGACAAGGCATAGGCTAAAGTGCGCGGATCAGTTGGTCGGCAGCTTTAAAATATTCTCTTTGTCGAAAGAATAAATCCGCGAAAAATCCGAGCTGAATCGCCGCAAGTAGGCAATGAATAAGCGAATCGGTATCCCGTCGAGAAAAGGGATTTCATGCGAATCTACCAGCGCTTGTGGGCCGGATTCGTTATCGAGTTTGATTTCCAAAAATTTGGGCGAAATCTGCGATTTTTCAATCACTTCTTCGATCTGATCCTGCATCGCGGAGTCTTTGATCACGATTTTGCTCTTGATGAGCAGCATGCGACTGTCAAAGTCCGTATGAATCCATACCGGATGCGGTAATCCGCGCTCAGTACGGACCGCTTTTGACGGCATCACATCGGAGGAGATGCGGTTACGGTTTAAAAGTTTGTATATTTTTTCAGGGTCGATTTCAACACGATCCAGGGTCGAGACTTCGGTTTCATTACATTGGCTACGAGTTTCTTCAACAATCGTCAAAATTTCGTGCAGCAGACGCGGCGAGTGTATCGAACTCACCTTATATTTTCGCAAAACTTTTACTAAAATTCCTGTTACTTCCTGAAATTGATTTCCGGGTAATTGAATGTCGAATAAAGACGAGGAGGTCGGTCGCTGGTTAAATTCAAGTTCGCTTTTTGGCAGCAGGTAAACATGATATTTTTTTAGATCCCGAATCAGGCCCGGTTTTTTTGCGGCCAAAAAATAGTGCTTCACCAAGTCGCTCAGTTTTACTTCGTCATAAAACTCGGAAATAATATTATCAAAATTTTCATTTTTGACG
>CAYRTN010000356.1:0-1731 GCA_964427235.1 uncultured Chthoniobacter sp.
CTTCGGTTTTTACCGGAAGAAATGTTCCTGCGCCCGCATGGAGGGTGACGAAGGTGTGTGGGATCGAGGCTAGGATGGCGGGGGTAAAGTGCAGTCCAGCAGTGGGAGCGGCGATGGAGCCGGGGGCTTGAGCATAGACGGTTTGGTAGCGCTCGTCATCTGCTTTGTCCGCTCCGCGCTTGAAGTAAGGAGGGAGGGGCATGTGTCCGTGCTTTTCGAGGTCCGGAGGCTTCTCGAATTGGATGATCCGTTCGCCTTCGGGAAGAACTTCCAATACTTCTGCGACTGTTCCGGCGATGGGAATGCGAACGCCGGGCTTGAGCTTGCGACCAGGGCGGGTGAGGCATTTCCATTTGGCTTCGCCAAGCGACTCGAGGAGGAAGATCTCCATGCTTGGAGACTCTGAGAGGAGGCGGGCCTTGATGACGCGGGAGTCGTTGAGAACGACCCGATCGCCTTTTTGTAAAAGGGTCGGAAAATCGCGGAACATCCGGTGCTCGATCTCGCCTGATTTGCGGTGCAGGACGAGCATGCGCGAATCATCACGCCGTTCGGGTGGGCGGTTGGCTATGAGTTCCGGTGGGAGTTCGTAGTGGTAATCACCAAGGCGGTCGAGCATGCGTTAGACGGCTTTGGTGATGCGGGTGAATCCGCAGCGGGCAGCGGCAGCTCCGACTAGCTCGGCGACACGACGCTTGAGTCGGCGTGCTCGAAAGAAGAGGAACAGCTCAAAAAGCACGTAAGGAACCCACGGCCATACAGAAGCCTCAGGGATGAAGAATTGTTGGTAGGAGAGGATACCCAAGAGGATGAAGCTCAAAAGGAATGTGGTCGCCACCATGCGTGTCCGCAGGTGAACGCGGGTAAGGCACTTGGGACCACCATGGTATTCCGTGACTGAGCGCATTTGTATGCCCCACCAGAAACTGCCGTAGATCTGGACGTCCCAATTTTTCCAACCGGTATCGAGTGAGTAGTTCCACCCCTCGCTTTCCAGAGCCTGAATGCTTTCTTGAAGGAGGCGTTCGCGACCGTGTCCGTCTTCACTCCAGAAGCGGAGATTGGTGATGCTGCCTCTGGCTGGTTTGAAATCCTTTTCCACGCTGGCGATAACGGCCGGCGGGGTGCGCTTGAATTTCAACCAGGTAAAATAACGGGCCCATCCGCGAACGAGGGGTTGAGCGAGGGCAAGGAAGGCCACGAGCAATCGCGCGGGAATGGTATCGTGCTTGGCCTCCAGTCGCGCATGGATCATGTACGAAAGTGCCACGAGCAAAGTGCCGCCAAACATAATGTAGGGGATGATGCGCAGGAATGGGAGGGGCACTGAGATGCCCAACACAAAAAGGGTGAGGGCCAACCATTCAATGCTGCTGAGGTAAGCTGCGATCTCGGATTGCGGGGTGGGGTAGATGGATTGAAAAAGCCCCTCGCCGAAGACGCCATGGTAAATGATCGGTTTGTTGACCAGCCAAGTGAAGCGTGGCGCGCCGTAGATTTGGCCTTTCCACTTGGCCGTACCGGTAGGGCCGAAGAAAACTAAGTGCTGGAATCGCAACATCGACTCAGCTTCACCGTAACCTTCCTGTTGTTTTCGGAAGGCTTGCAAAGTGAATCGCCTGTAGTGCCAGACGATCGCTGCGGGGCTGAAGGCAATCACGCCGCCGCTCTGTTGCAGGCGCCAGCAGAAGTCCACGTCGTCCCCGGCTTTGCGGTATTCGGGGTCGAAGC
>CAYRTN010000357.1:0-510 GCA_964427235.1 uncultured Chthoniobacter sp.
TTTTTCGCGCATTATGCTGCCCATTTTTTCGTGCATCGCTTTGCGATGCGCCTGCATTTCATCCTTGCTGATCAGGCCGTCTTTGTTGCTGTCGATCTCGGTGAAAAGGCCGTCCATACCTTCGCGTGCTTCCTCACGGCTTATCTGACCATCCTTATTTTTGTCGAACTGACTAAACATCGGTGGCATCGGGCCGTCGTGCATCCCTTCGCCATGCATGGCGCCGCCTGCTTCGTGGTGATTTGCCAGTGCAAAGCCGCTTGCCAGCAATCCAGCCATCAGGGCAAGTCCAATTTTTTGCTTCGTCATACCGGTCCTTTCGTTGGGGTGAATCAATTGATGGGGCTATCGTCGCGCAGACGCTACAAGCGGCCCCCCTTGATTTACCTCTTGTTACAGATGCCTGCCCGGCATCCTTGCGCGGGTTAATTGCCGTATGCATGGAGCAAAAACTGCTGCAAAGCTTCAACCGGCGTGCTCATGGCTTGCCCGGGATGCCAGATCGCGCCC
>CAYRTN010000357.1:520-1296 GCA_964427235.1 uncultured Chthoniobacter sp.
GGCGGGCCTCAATCCGCTTGCCTTCCAGTGACCAGGGCCGAAACACCATGTCCGACAGGGCCGTTACGCCAAAACCGTGCGCGACCAAGCCGCGGACTGCTTCAATCGACATGGTCCGGAACACCACATTAGGTTGGTGACGCCGCGATTTCCAATATGCAAGAGTAGACGTTTCTGCTTCATCCGCGGTCACCATGATGTATGGATGCTGCGCTATATCCTTGAGCGAAGGCGAGGCTAGTTTGGCCAGGGGATGCCCGGGTGCCATCCAAAGCTGCCGGCGCGAACGTACCAGCACCGCATGCCCAAAACGATGCAGCTTGTTGATATTGGACAGAATCGCCACGCCCAGGTCGACCTCGCCTGCCAGCACCGCCGCTTCGATATTGGCGCGGTCCATATCACGCAGATCAATCTCGACATCCGGATAACTGGCCCGGAAGCGCGCCAGCAAATCCGGCAAAAAATAGCCGAGCACCGTATAGGACGCCGCCAGTCGCACCGTGCCGTCGAGCTGGCTGGTTCGAAAGCGCGGTTTATGGGTTGCGTCCCGCACCGAGTCTAGGATATGGCATGCGTGATGGAAAAAATCCTGGCCATCCGCCGTCAGCGACACGCCCTGTGCAAGCCGCTCGAAGAGCCGCACACCCAGCTCCTTTTCCAGCGACAGCACCGCATTCGTGATGGCCGACTGCGACACACTCTCGTTGGTGGCCGCCATCGAGAACTGGCCGCTACGCGCGGCAGCGACAAAATAGCGCAGCTGGCGCAGGGTG
>CAYRTN010000357.1:1383-1722 GCA_964427235.1 uncultured Chthoniobacter sp.
ATACCTTTCGGCCTGCCTATACTGCGACAAACAATCCTGAAAATAATGGGGACCGCCATGAATGCACCATTGGAAAATCGTCTGAGCTTACAAGCTGATTCGATCACGCTTGATGATAAATACACACTGCAGCGCGGGCGGGTCTTCCTGACCGGCACCCAGGCTCTGATTCGTGTAGCGATGATGCAGCGCCAGCGCGATCTTGCTGCCGGACTCAATACGGCCGGATTTATCACCGGCTACCGTGGTTCGCCCTTGGGCAGTGTTGACCAGACCGCGGCCAAGGCGCGCAAGCAGCGCCGGCTGCGGGATGCCGACCTCGTCGAGCAGGCGCACCGC
>CAYRTN010000358.1:0-1711 GCA_964427235.1 uncultured Chthoniobacter sp.
GAAATGGTCGAACGTGCAAAATCCTACATTGCCGCTGGTGATATCTATCAAGTTTGTCTCAGCCACCCCTTTCATTCCGCTTTCGATGGCGATCCTTGGGATTACTACGAGCGGTTGCGCGAACACTCACCCGCGCCTTATGGCGCTTACCTTAACGGAGGTAATATAAAAATTGCCTCAGCTTCGCCCGAGTGCTTTTTGCGAATGGCGGGAAGGCAGATTTCGACTCGTCCAATCAAAGGGACTCGTCCCCGCAAGGCAGATCAACAAAGTGATCACCTCAGTTCCAGGGAGCTCGTCGAGTCAGCTAAAGAGATAGCTGAACTGATCATGATCACCGATCTGGAGCGTAATGATCTTGGTCGTGTTTGCGAATATGGTTCGGTCAGTGTACCCGAGTTGCTCAAGTTGGAAGCGTATGAGCAGGTATTCCATCTTGTTTCGACGGTAGTCGGAGAGTTGCGCCCTGAGGTGAGTCACGTGGCCGCCTTGCGTGCTTGTTTCCCGGGGGGATCTATTTCCGGCGCCCCCAAGAAACGCGCTCTGGAGATCATTCATGAACTCGAGCCCACTTCTCGAGGTCTGTACACCGGAGCAATCGGGTATTTTGGATACAATGGGGAAAGCCAATTTTCGATGACCATACGAACGGCCGTATTTGAAGGCGATCGCGCCCATTTCCATGTTGGGGCGGGGATAGTGGCGGATTCCGATCCGATGATGGAGTGGGAAGAAACCTACCACAAGGCGGCAGGGTTGTTGCTTGCCGCGAGTGGTATTTAGCCCTGCGTCATAAAATCTCGCATATCGCGAGGCAGCGGACACTGCCACTCGAGGTGTTTGCCATCCCATTCGATCGAGAGACTGGCGGAGTGCAAGGCATGACGAGGGAGGTGCAGTCGCGAAGATAGGGCGGGCGTCCATCCCGATTTCACAAATTCCAAATACAGATCCTCTGAAGGCCCATAGATTTTATCACCAATGACAAAGTGCCCGAGCGAGGCGATGTGAACACGAATCTGGTGAGTTCTCCCCGTGATTGGTCGGGCTTCGAGTAGAGAAAATGCCCCCGTTACATTTTCAAAGTGGTCCAGTTTTTTGAAATGGGTGAGGGCCTCTGCTCCTGCTGTGTGGATGATGCGTTGGAGGTGGATTTTCGTTTCCGTGACCTCGCCTTTTCGGATGATGGGGGCATCGACGCTAAATTCATTCATGGAGGGAATGCCATTCACAAGGCTGAGATAGCTTTTCTGGATTTTGCCCTCTTGCATTGCCATGGCAGCACGCCGCGCGGCGCTTGCATTTTTAGCGACAAGGACAAGGCCGCTGGTTTCTCGGTCGAGTCGGTTGATCAACGAAACTTGCCCGCCATTGGCGATCTCGTAGCCCAGTAGATCTTTCAATGCATCCCATAGTGTGCGAGGTCCGCCAGGTTTGGTCGGGTGCACGAGCAATCCTGCCGGCTTGTTGACGGCAATCAGATCGGGAGTTTCACCGATGATCTCGAAGTCTGCTTGATCGTGGCTCATGTCGCGGAGAGTATCGACTTAAGCATGATCGATCTTAAAAATGTCTCACGCATTTATTCCTCTGGCACCGGCGAGGTGCGCGCACTGGATGATGTGTCGCTGCATATCCCGGATGGGGACTTTGTTTCGGTAACGGGCCCGAGTGGTTGTGGTAAAAGCACGTTGCTCAATATCCTTGGAGG
>CAYRTN010000359.1:0-1711 GCA_964427235.1 uncultured Chthoniobacter sp.
GATCGTCGCCGAAGAGGCGGTCGCCCTTGAGTTCCACAAAATCCGTGCAAGCCATCCGAACGTAATCGAGGAAAAACGGACGCTCGATGTGGCGGGAAATCTGGACCCGTTGCCAAGCGCTGAGATTGCCGTAAATACTGTCGCGCGTGGCTTCGAGCTTTTTCTGCATCAAGGCGATTTCCCCCGACAGGTCGATGTGGCGATCTTCGGACTGTTTTTTTAGCTCATGGAGCTTCTGTTCGAGTTCGATGATGGGTTTCTCAAAGTCCAAGGTGGTCTTGCTCATGAGCTGATTATTTGATGGTGACTGGGGTTCCTGTTTTGAGGAGGGCAAAGATGTCGTTAAAATCGGCAGTGCTCAAAACGATGCCTGTCGGATTCGGTGGAACCGTGCCATCCGCGGCTGGAGCGGGTACGGAACGGATGGCTGCGCCGCCGGGATTCAATAAAAGGAAGCGCTCGGTTTCTGCGTAGTCCTTGGCTCCAAAAGCGACGCGGGCTTCGCCTTTACGGGCCACGCGGTCAGCGACCTTGGCTTCGAAAGTGTCCTTCGCGGCCGCCCCAGTGAGCGTGAGAGAGACGATCGGGTATTCCTTAAAAAACTCCCCATGGTTGAAGAGGGTGAGGGTGGATTTTTCACGATTCACCACGGCGGATGTGTTGAGCGAGGGGATGAGGAGTTGTTGGCCGATCTGGAGATTGATGCTGGGCAGTTGGTTGATCCAGTAGATCTGCTCGACGTTGCTCTTGGTGACAGACGCGATCTTAGCGAGGGAGTCGCCTTTCTTAACAGTATAGACAATGTTGGCTGGCGTCGCGGCGGTATCCCGGAAGAGGACGAGATTCATTCGACCCAGTACGGCGTTGGCTTCGGGGAGGCGGACGGAATCTGGGAAGGTCGCAATGAAGTTTTTAACGCTCTCGCGGGCCTCGACTGTATCCTTGGAGGCTGTAGTTTTAAGGGCATCCCAGGCCGTCATGCTCTGATCTGGGGTCGGGCTCGGAACGGGTGTTGGCGGCGCTGTCTGCTCGATGACATCCAGTTTTTTCTCTTTGTAGTAGAGGTCGTAAACAAAATAGGCACTCCCGCCCAAAATCGCGGCGACGAGTAGGAGAATAGTGAGAGCTTTGAGAATCATAAAATACTTGTGAATTCTACCCTTTGCGGAGGGAGAATGAAAATACGTAAATCAAACCAGGCCACGTCTTGTCCACTCGGCCACATTTTCACCGGCGGATCTTTGGATCATTTCCATAGAAAACTTCAGCAGGCAAACTTCCCAGGCGTCGTCCACGCCCGCGATGAGAACGCCGAAGGGGTTGGCGAGTGCGCGGATCTCGTCCTCGAGGCGGTCGGTAGCAGATTCCATTGTTTCATGCAGCACCTTCTCGGAAAGGTCGGTTTTTTTAAATTGGAAGCCATAGCGGAGGATACGGGCGACGGAGATATGGGACTCCAGCCAATCGGCATATTCCCTCGCCTCATCGCCGAAGCCGTCTAAGAGCAACTTTCTGAAATGCGAAGGGGAAAGAATGCGTGGCCGCTCGGCCTCGATCATGCCGGAACGAACCCGCACGCAATTCACTTCATCCAATGGCTCGGTAATGAGGGTGAAACTGAAGCGCGTGGCTCCGAATGTCTCAATGGCGCTTTGAGGGCTTACCACGACGCGCGTATTTTCCATCGCGTAATTGAAGTCGTGTTCTTTGA
>CAYRTN010000360.1:0-1711 GCA_964427235.1 uncultured Chthoniobacter sp.
AAACAGGCGGTTTCCTTCAGGCACGCTCGCATCCACCATCCACAATCCCTCTTTCTGTGAGAGATTGGCGGGCGTCTCGACTGTGTGCGTTGGGGTGCTCGTTTTTTTCCAAAACAATAGAGTAAAATCTGGGTGATTCATGGAGCGGCTAGAAACAACCATTTCCTGTTCCCTCTGGAGAGCAGGATGCTGAAGGCTTATGCAAATAACTCGGTGATGACCCGCGAAGGTTTGGTGACTGGGGTGAGGGTCTGGTTTAGCCCTTGGAACTGATAGCTAAGCTTTTTGTGATTCAAGCCCATCGAGTGGAGGATGGTCGCCTGAAGATCATAAACACTCACCCTGTCTTTGATCGCGCGGTAGCCGATGGGATCGGTTTCGCCGAAGCTGCCGGATTTGATACCTGCGCCCGCCATCCAGATGGTAAAGGCGCCGGGATTGTGGTCGCGGCCGATGAATTTCATCTCGGTGCCACCGCGATTTTCCCGCATCGGGGTTCGACCGAACTCGCCACCCCAGATCACGAGCGTGTCCTCGAGCATTCCGCGTTGTTTAAGGTCGGTGATCAAGCCATAGGTGGCTTGGTCGACACTCTTGCACTTTTGGATGAAGCCGCCATTCAAAGCCTCACCCTCGGCAGCACCATGGGAGTCCCAACCCCAATCGAACAACTGGATGAAACGAGTTCCCCGCTCGGCAAGGCGTCGTGCCAAGAGGCAGTTGTTGGCGAAACTCGAACCTCCGGGATGCGAGCCGTAGAGGGCATGGATGTAGTCGGGTTCCTTACGGATGTCGAAGGCGTCGCTCGCATGGATCTGCATGCGGAAGGCGGTCTCGTATTGCTGGACGCGGGCGATGGTCTCGGGATCCTGCATTTCCTCGTGGGTTTCCTCGTTGATGCGTGTGATGGCATCGATCGCCTTGCGCCGCACATCGCGGGGAATGCCCTCCGGAGACCCTAGATAAAGAACTGGGTCGCCCTCCGAGCGGCACTGCACGCCTTGGTAGACGGAGGGTAGAAATCCGCTGCCCCAAACGGCTTTTCCAGCGTCCGGTTGGTTACCCCCCGAAGCCAGCACGATGAAGCCTGGGAGGTTTTGGTTGTCGTTGCCAAGGCCGTAGGTAGCCCACGATCCGATGGCGGGATGACCAAGGATGGTGTGTCCGGTGTGCATCAGGAGCTGGGCTGGGGCGTGGTTGAACTGATCAGTATACATCGAGCGGATGATGCAGAGATCGTCGATGATCTTCTCGGTATGCGGCAGGCGGTCGCTGATCCATTGCTTGTTGTCCCCGGCCTGATGGAAGGGATACTGGGTGCCGAGCATTTTGGGGACACCTTGGATGAAGGCGAAGTTTTGACCTTCGAGGAATTCCTTCGGGCAATCCGCACCATTGAGTTTCGCTAGGTCGGGCTTGTAATCGAAAAGCTCAAGCTGGCTGGGAGCACCCGCCATGTGCAGGAAGATCACGCGCTTGGCTTTCGGTGCAAAGTGGGCCAAGTGCGCATCAAGAGCCGACTGGTTTCCGGCGTGGCCGATGGAAGCCAACTCGCCCGCAAGCACATCCATTTTCATACTCGAAAGCCATGCGGTACCGAGACCAGCGATGCAGGATTTTAAAAACTGCCGACGTGTGTTGAGGAGTCCGTTGTCGTGCCTGAGTTGTTGAATCACATTCATAGCTTGAGGTTTTGGGTTTACTTGGTGAG
>CAYRTN010000361.1:0-1707 GCA_964427235.1 uncultured Chthoniobacter sp.
ATATCAAGGTTCCAACGGGGGATCCGTATTTTGATCCGAAGTCCACTGGCACTGCTCTCATCTACTTCACTCGTTCGCTCTATGATTCCGCAACCGGCACAAGTTCGAACAACGTGCAGAAAAGAAGCGTCACTATCACTTACAAACCTCAAACACCCAAGCCTCCCGTTCGGTAGGAAAGCGCCAGCGGTATTGCAGTGATTACGCACGACTGGTAGGGTTTTTAAAAGTATGCCTACCTACGATTACGAATGCGAAAAATGCGGAAAGAGCTTTGAGGCCTTCCAGTCCATGAAAGATAAGCCCTTCGAGACATGTCCAGAAAACACCTGTGGCATGTCCGAATGGGGCCATGGAAAAGTCCGTCGCCTCATTGGCACCGGCGCTGGGCTTATATTCAAGGGTTCTGGTTTTTACATCACAGACTACCGCAGCGAAGGTTACAAAAAAGCCGCGCAGAGTGAATCTGGAGCAGCGGCACCCGCTGCCCCCTCAACGCCTGCTACAACTACTCCCGCACCCGCCAAAACGGAATCCAAACCTTCCACCCCCAGCACAAGCGCCTAGGCGCCACTCGTGATGAAAACGTGTCCCAAATGCAGCGTCGAGAACGATGACAAACGCACCGTTTGCCTTGAATGCGGGGACAACATCTCTGCTGTAATACCCACTTTCGGCGTAAGCCGACCCAAATTAAATGAGAGTGCAGGCGCTTCTGCGCCTCAAATCACGCGCTTCAAAGCCCCCGCTCCTCGCAAACAACTCAAGAAACCCTCCCCCTGGAAAAGCCTCTTTAGCCTGCGGAGCTTGATCGCATGGGCTTTTCTCGCCGCCCTCGTTTACGCTTTTTACTTGGCCCTGACCCCACTGAATAACGACGCGGATCGCCCTACCCAAGGGACAGCAAAAGACACTCATGCGAGCTACGAAATCTCACATATCCCAACTCAGGGGTCTACCATAAGCACACTGAAACCCCCGGCTCCACTTCCCCAAGATGACGAGATTTGCGCAACACAGATTCGATCTTTCAAGGCTGCCGCCGCTAGCTCAAATGGAACATGGAGCATCAGCAAAAACGCTCTCAACCAATTTTTGGCAACAAGGGTTCGGCTCACCCCAATGATGAATCAGCTCGGGATTCACACCTCTTTCGAAGGATGTTTTGCGAACCTTCACGAAGGATATTTAGACTTCGTCATGAAGCAGCGCGTCTATGACCGTGACTTGATCTTCACTCTCCGCCTTCAACCGAAACCAAAAACCAACAGATCGACCATCGATTTCACAGGTGCCTGGATCGGATCCCTACCTATACATCCCATGCTGATTCCCGCTTTACTCCCTGTATTTCGTCCGTGCTATGAGTCTATTAGAAATGCCCTAGCCCCCTTGAAGTCTGCCTCGTCGATCAGCATCTCACCTGTGAGTGTCATAGTTAGATGGCCGGAATCTTCCGTCAAATAGCGCCCAGCGTCTTTCTAGCGCTTCTCGTCACAGGCTTCTGCCCTCGACTACAAGCGATAGACTCCATCGCATCGACGCGCACGGTAAGCCAGAGCAGAAGTTTTGTGGTTTACTCTCCAGATCGAACCATACGCAACCGCCTAGCCCGCACAGCAGATGAAGCCCTCGCCATTTGGAATAAAACAATCAAGTCCGAGATCCCATCTGCAGCGCCGATCATCATTCAAGATCTCACCAAAA
>CAYRTN010000362.1:0-1705 GCA_964427235.1 uncultured Chthoniobacter sp.
CGCTTTTTTTGGGAACAGGATGGGAGCGCAAGGGACTCTCTACTGCGATACGCGCGGCAGACTACTTGGAGGACACAACATTGCTCGTCGCCGGGCGTGGAACCGCCGATTTGTATCGGGGAGCGAACGTGCGCTTTCTTGGACCTGTGAGGGATATTGCCTCGCTTTTTGCCGCCTCCGATATTCTGGTTCTGCCGACGTGGTATGATCCCTTCTCCAATGCCTGCGTGGAGGCACTAGCGGCGGGATTACCTGTGATAACGACGGATGCCAATGGATTTTCCGAAATCATCGAACGAGGTGTTCATGGAGACATCACCTCTCCTGGTGATGTCCATGCGATTGCCGAGTTGCTCGAGGCTTGGAGGGGGCCCGGTCGCTGCGCAGAGGCTAGAGAGGCTTGCCTTCGACTGGCATCGGAGTTCTCCATTGAGAAAAATGCGCAGGAAACTCTGCGCGTTCTTCAAGGCGTCTGCTCAAAGTGAATTTCTGCTTCTACGTCCAAGTTTAAACCATTCAGAAAAAGCAACAAAATGCCGCACCCTAAACCCGCCCCCGAAAGTCAAAGTGATTCCCGAACACTTAATCAATTTCGTGCAATCTCGAAAGATTGGCTGGAGGCATCTTGTGAGCTTTTTCCTGAGCAGGCCAGCAAGCTGGGTTTTCACAAATATGATGCGTTGTTGAGCTCGAACACGCCAGCGGTTCATCTGGCGCATGTCTCCTTGTTGGAATCGACTTTGCAGCGTGTCGAGGCACTTCCGGATGCCGCGTTTCAAGGCGATGATTGGCTGGATCGCCGTGGCTTGCTGGCAAGATTGCGGGTCGATCTGCTTTTCAATCGCGACCTTGCTCGCTGGCGCACGAACCCCCAATTGCACTGCGGGACTGCCGTTGACGCGATTTTTGAACTGGTTGTGCGTGGCGCTGGGCGCCTCGCAAGCCTCTTGCCTGCTATCGAATCGCGCTTGCACCAGATTCCTGCATTTCTTCAAGCCGCGACGGATTGCATTAAGCTGCCGGACCCGCTTTGGACATCCCTAGCCGAAAAATCCAGCGAGGGATCCATCGAATTTCTCGAGGCCATCGAATCGGAGTTGCTGAGAGTTTCAAAAAAACCTTCAGGCACAGCATTCGCGCTACATTCCGCGAAGGGGGCATTTAAAGATTTTGCTCGAGCGATCCGGAGGAAAAAAATGGCGCCAGAGGGATCTTTTGCCATTGGCCGTGCTCGGTTTGAATTTCTGATCCGCGAGCAACTGGGCCTTGATCTATCACTCCCTGAAGCGCGCGCGGAAGGGGAGCGCCAGATCCAGCGTCAGGAATTCCTCCTCCGCGAAGCCGCCAAAAAATACGGCAAGAAATCCGCTCGCGAGTTGATCGATGAAGCTGCTGCTGCGTGGACACCCCAAGCCCCGCTCATCGAAGTTTACCGGACCGCCACCGAGCGTATGAAAAAAAACCTCGCTCAACTGGGGTTGGTAACACTTCCCAAAGGGGAAAAGTTGGACGTGCTCCCTGTCCCTCCATTCCTTAAACACCAATTTCCGACAGCAGCCTACAGCGCGCCCGAGCCGTACTCGAAACGCCAAACCGGCATTTTCTGGGTCAATGATTTGAGCTTGGACGAGAGCGATCCTACTAAAAAACTCGCTGAAATCCGTCAACACCATGGCCTCGAGCTCACGAGCGTGCATGAGGGGTA
>CAYRTN010000363.1:0-1692 GCA_964427235.1 uncultured Chthoniobacter sp.
CATAAGAAAATATGGCGGAGTTTTTAGCATCACACGCGCCGATCATTGTCCAGTGCTTCGTCCGAACGGATTAAGCTCCGAGGCGATATCGCAGACGCCATACCAAAGCGACTTCTTCAGCGAACGGCAGAATTTCTTCGAAACGCCTTCGACCCGGACCAAGACTTCATCGTCATTTTTTGACTCATTTTTTAAAATTGCTCTCAGCAAACCGAATACACCAGAGATTTACTCCAACATTCTTGAGAATGACAGAATATCCGTTGTTTTCTACTTTAAACAAATTACTTCTACGGGATGCGATCCCACTCGTGCTCGGGCTCGACATCCGGGATTTTGTCGAGAATCCGGCGGATTGCTTGAGGATCCACCAACGCACCTCTTTGCTTTAAAATGTCTTGGGTTTCCCAAACAGCGACTTTTTCCGCGGCCGCCGAGGCGAGAAATTGGAACGACTCGCTCAATGGAATCGAAAGTCTCGAACGGTGTTTTATTTGCCTACTGGCAGAACCTCAGCCAATCGCACGAGGCGTGGATTTTTTTCCTGTCGGCCCTTCAAATCGGCAAACAACTTCTCCAGATCGAATTGATTTTCCTCGGCGATCGCATCTTTTTGGCGATGCACCTCGGCCATGACTTCGTCGATGCTTGGCTTGGCAGCTTCAATAGTTTTCATCATTTAAAAATTCCTCCGGCGTGCAAATGACAGGGAGCATAAAACCCAAATCGCTTGCGACTCTCCGAAGTCGATTTTGCGCGTAGGGATTTGCAATATGCCTGCAATTCCATGTGACAAGAAAATCCATCAAGTGCAATGTGGCAACCGAAATGTGAATGGCGTCGGATAATCCGTTTTCGTGGATGATATTTTTAGAAATCAGAAGAGCGGCCATGTTTTTCACGGCCGCCGTGATTTCCAAAATTCCGATATCCTTTATCAACTCCATGCGCTGCATCGCCATGTCGTGCTCGCCACGACTGATCTCATCCAAGGTTTCCTGTGAGGTAAATGTCTTCAAACCAGAACACCCCTCGTCCCACCATTTGCGGGTTATTGTCTGTCTGGCCGCTTGAATCAAATTTGCACTCGGGCGGGCGACATAATAGCTGGGAATCGTGGTTTCGATGTAAACTTTGTTCATGTTTTATTTTGAAGTAGAGGAGATTAAAAATTACTATTGCTCGCAGGCAGTTATCCCGATTGTCTATCTCCTAACTTTAACAATAAATTCCCGGATCTCGGCAAACTTGATGTTCTCGTCGATCTTGGCGTCGATTTGGTTCGAGGTTCTCCCGACCCGCGAAGCCCTGCGGGCCCGCCTGCGGCAGCGTTGACTTGCATCGGCCCCGATGCTGCGCCCTTCGGGCCAACTTTTAGTTGCTCTTCCTTCAGCCTTCCCAGGCTTTCGGTTCCTCCGCACCGCCCGGCGCTCCGGATCCTTTTTCGTGAGGCCATTGATTTAAATATTTTGATTTGCGCCTCCCCTCCGGCACTGCACTCTTAGGGCCAACCTTCGGTTGCTCGTCCTACGGGCTTCCCAGCCCTTCGGTTCCCGACTCGGATTGAACCCAGCCCCGAGCGCAATGAGCGCCCCCACCCGCCCCCGCATCGTGATCGAGCCCGCGTCTGGCTTGATCAACCCATTGAGCATCTTCAACAGCGTCATGTTGATTCGCGCCTTCCCACGGCGT
>CAYRTN010000364.1:0-1692 GCA_964427235.1 uncultured Chthoniobacter sp.
CTTCACGACCAAAAACCAGCGCCAGCGTTGCAGGCCCTCCGCATCGCTCCACTCCTGACGCTCGGCGTGCAGGATTTCATCCTCCGGAGCGGGACGGCGCCAGAAGGCCCGTTTGAAGATTTCCACGGTGTCCGTCACGGTCTTGGTGGGCGGCTCGGAACCCTCGGCAACGGACTTTCCCTGCTCGGGTGCGACCCCCGGCGAACGGCCCGCCGACATCTGCCAGCCAAGCCAGGCCGCGATCAATGCCCCTGCGACGAGCGACAGCAGGATCCAGGATCGAGGCTTCATCAGTTTCCGGAGTTTGAGTAGGTGCGGAGGAAGAGCTGGATGTCCTTCACGCTGGCGGCGAAGCGGTTGATGGCGTCCTGTTCGTTCTCGAGCATGGTGTAGGCGGGGATGACGATTTTCCACTGGCCGTTCCAGACGCTGCGGCCGACGAGGCGGGTGTTGGTGAACTCGGTGGGGATCGGGCTGTAGAAAAACGCGGGATCGCTGACCGGACGGAAAGCCTGGTGCTTGCGCAGGATCCAAGGCCGCTCGCTAAGTGTGCCGTTGGCATCGAGGAAGTTGGTGGTGTTAAAGGCCGACGCTCCCAAGTTGTAGGGCAGCGGCAGCGCTTGATCGTGCACAGTCCAACTGCGGAGCGTGTTGGTGTCTCCCAGCGGCGGGGCGAGCATGTGGTCGCTGCCGCAGGGAATGAGATACACATATGGCGTGGCGCTGAGCGCGTTGGCAGATCCGCTGGCCGGGCTGCCGGCTCCTGGCGTAGCGAAGGCATAGGGGTCCATGCCCTCGTAGCCCTTGAGCACGATGCCGGAACTCATGATCTTGGTGGCGTAGCTGCTCGTGGTGTAGGCGTGGTCGCCAGCGGCGAGAGGCAGGCCGAAGAAGTTCTTGCCGTGTTGGATGGTGCTGCCGAAGGAAATCACGATGCCGGGCACGCGGGAGCCATCGGGCTTCTTGAGGTTATTGCAGTAACGAGCGACATCGGCGTCCGCCATGAGGTCGGCCACCACGTTTTGCTGGAGAGTTTGCTTCCAGGCATCGTCGTCGCTGGTGCTGGCTTCATCTGTGCGGATGCGGAACAACTCGCCACGTAGGCTGAAGAGCGTACCGTAGGGGTCCGGGTTGTTGATGCCGAGGCGGCCTTCTGCCACCGAGAAGTCTGCATTGAGCTGGGCCAAGGTTCCGGCCAGTCCCGCATCACCTAGGGTGCTGACGGTAGCCTGTGGCTGGTCGCCACTGAGGTCGCCAAGCGCACGGGAGGCGACTATGTTGGCGATCACCTTCTGCCCCGTAGTTGTACCGAGTAAGCCGGTCTCGTAGTCATAACTCTTAGCTGCAAGGTAGGTGTTAACGACAGCCGCGGCACGCTGGCGGAAGGTCTCGCGGTCAGCCAGCAGGTTTTGCCCTTCGACGAGTACATTGCGCAGTGCCTCGTTGCTACGCTGGTAGTCGGTCACAAGATTCGCCACTTCGAAGTGAGACAAAAGCAGGTCGCGGTAGAGTTGCTCGAATTCGTAAAGCTGTTGTTTTTCCTCGTAACTGAAGCCCAGAGATTCCAGATCCTTATCAAAATTCATGACTTTTTCCGTCAATTTTGGATCCAATGCATTGGCGGCCGTGCGTTCACTAGAGGCGATCAATGTACTAACAGTTTGCGCAATGGCTCCAGCGAGTTTGATGCCT
>CAYRTN010000365.1:0-1690 GCA_964427235.1 uncultured Chthoniobacter sp.
CTCCTGCCGAGGAACCCGCCCGCCAACTCGTCAAGTCCGCTGTAGATTATTCAGGACGTGACAACACAACGGCTCTCATCATCGAAGTGCAACCACCTCGCTGATGATCAAAAAGCCGAATGCGCGCGTGAGCCGGATTTCAGCCAAGAAATTTCACTTCAAAAGCCGGATTCGGAAGGAAAGTTAATCGTACGGTTATCTTGAAAAGTTGATATGATATGTTCAAACGGGACGATGCGCCGGAATTTTCTTAACAAGTTCGTGGACGGGTTTCGTTCGCGCGGGATGCCGGTGCTGGCTGGGGTTTCGGGAAATCTCATGGAGTGGTATGACTTCGGCCTTTACGGAGTGCTCGCGGCAACGCTCGGGAAATTGTTTTTTTCGGATGGCGGTGGATTTGTGGGACTGCTCGCGGTTTATGGGGTGTTCGCAGCCGGCTATCTGGCGCGGGTGGCTGGGGGCATGATGCTGGGACACATCGCTGACAGATACGGTCGGCGGCGCTCGCTTTTGCTTTCGGCGTTTGCCATGGCGCTCGCGACTTTTCTTGTGGGTTGCCTACCCACGATCCAAATGATCGGGGTGGCTGCACCCGTGCTTTTCACGATTTTCAGGCTCATTCAGGGGCTTTCGGTCGGCGGGGAATTCACCACCTCGCTCTCGTTTCTGATCGAAAACGCCCCACCGAATCGGCGGGCTTTCCACGGAAGTTTCGCCGCGATGAGCGCGACCACCGGCCTACTTTTAGGATCAGGGACCGGCAATTTGCTCTTTTCCATTTTCACTCCCGAGGAAATCGCGAACTGGGCTTGGCGGATTCCTTTTTGGCTTTCACTGCCCATGGGGCTGTTCATTGCGGTTTTGCGCCGGGTGCTACCCGATGACGCACCTATGGAGCGCGCCAAGTCGGGCCCCTCTCCTGTGGCACGCGTGCTCAAGGAGCATCCTGCGATGATCGTGCGGGGTGCACTGCTGGGTTGGGGGTCGGCTGCTGCATTCTATCTGATGGCGGTCTTTCTTTCCTCGTATCTGGCCACCGAGCACTATCTGGAAGAGAAAACCGCACTCGCTGTGCAGACAATGTCGATTGCGACGGTCATCGTGGCCATGCCGTTGTCCGGTTTGTTGGCGGATATGTTCGGTCGTAAAAAAATGGTCCTTTTCTCCTCGATGGCTTGCGTGCTGCTGGTGATTCCCCTGTTCCTTGTGCTCCGACAAGGAAGCGGGGCGTGGGATTTTATGGCAGCAGGAATTTTTTCGATCGTGGTCGCGGCCGGATTCACGCCCTACCAAGTGTGGATTGCGGAGCTTTTTCCCCACGACATGCGCGGGAGCGGATTGGGGATTTCCTACAACATCGCAGCCGGATTTTTTGGAGGAACCACTCCGCTCCTCGCCACCGCGCTGATTCAATTTTCAGGCAACCCCGTCGCTCCGGCGGTCTTGGTGGTGATATCCTCTCTAATCACTATTGGTGCTGCATGGTCATTGAAAGACACGGCACGGAAGAGAACGGGGTAAATTGTCAAAACGAGAAACTGCTCCGTCCCGCGCCCATCGAAAAAAAGGTAGGGATGGCTCGCCGAGCCGTCCCATTTTTGCGGCGGCAGCTGCCATTGTCCTCGGAGAGGCCGCATCGCGCCTGAATCTTGGGTCCGCTCAGCGAGCCGACCCTACCTTTATAAACGAG
>CAYRTN010000366.1:0-1680 GCA_964427235.1 uncultured Chthoniobacter sp.
CGCCTGTATCGTAGCCGGGTGCCTCCGTGGTGCCTCGATTTTTAGAGTTCACAATGTAAGCGCTGCTTGGTTTGCCGCTCGCGCGGTAGGAACACTGCAATGACACTGGCGCTTCGGCTTATCCTCGGAATCACCTTCCTCTACGCAGGCATCATCAAGGCCAGCGCCAGCCAAGCCTTTGCCATAGCACTCCTGCCATTCACTTTCATTGACTCGATGTGGACTGGGCCACTCGCCATGGGCCTAGCCTGGATGGAAATCCTAGCCGGTTTGGTTGTATTGACGCCTAGAATCTATGAGTCCGGAGCGGCGATAATCGCCGGTCTGTGTGCTGTTTTTATTGCCGTCCTCAGTTGGGCGCTATGGAACGGCTACATCGTGAGTTGCGGGTGCTTCGGCGAAGATACGGCCCCCTCCGCTGGTAAAATGCTCTTGTCCATAGGGCGCGATATTCTGCTCCTCGCCGCTGCAGTAGCGATCATCGCCCTGCCACGACTGCGGAAGAACCTTTAATTTTTTCAACCCGCTTGCGCCTGCGCGATGTGGTGCTAGTTTGGGCCCGTGAAGAAGTCCGTGATACCGGTGCAGATTCGAGCGCTCATTCCGACCAATGCTGGGACGGCTGTTTTCCTCGGCAATGAGGAAAAGGTCTTTACCATTTATATCGACCAGACGATCGGGTCGGCACTTAGCATTTACCTCAGCGGGGCCGAAAAAGAACGTCCCCTCACCCACGACCTCCTCTCGAATGTCCTCACCGCTCTGGGCGGCAAGGTCGAGCGAGTTGTCATCAATGATTTCAAAAACGGCGTCTATTTTGGTCGCCTCATCATCTCGGCCGAAAACGAACTGCATCAGCACAAGATTATGGAAATCGATGCCCGCTCCAGCGATTGCATGGCGATGGCGGCCCTTCAAAAGGCCCCGATCTATGTGAGCCATGTGGTATGGGATGAAGTCGAAGATATGCGTCCTCTCCTCGAGCGCCTTCAAAATCCCGAAAAAGAGGAACCTAGCAGCGAGTAAAACTCTGCCGCTACTCCAACCTCACGCGAGGATCCACCACCGCGTAGAGCAAGTCGGAAGCAAGGTTGCCGGCGAGAACCAAGGCGGCAACAATGAAGTTCAGCGCCACTAGCATCGGGTAATCTCGCTCCAGCACCGCTTCATATCCAAGGCGGCCCATGCCGGGATACGCAAAGATCGTCTCCACGATCACGGATCCCCCGATCAGAGCCGGAAGAAGTCCCCCGATGCCCGTAATGAGTGGGCGAATGGAGTTGCGGAGGGCATGCTTGTAAAAAATCGTACCCTCATCGAGCCCCTTCGCCCGCGCTGTTCGGATGTACCCCTCACGGAGCGTCTCCAGCATGCTGGACCGAATGTAGCGGGATTGCACCGCAATGCCACCCAGCGAGAGGATCGTCGCTGGGAGCATGACGTGCCAGATTTGATCCAGCCACATCGAGGCCACATTCGGAAATGCTATGCCGTACGATTGAGTTCCGAGCACCGGAACGGCCGTGAATTTCACGAGTCCGATCACGGCCAGATTGGCGATCCAGAATGTGGGAACGGCAATAAAAACGAAGACCCCGAACGAAATCACGCTATCAGGAGCGCGTCCGGCATATCTCGAACAAAAGACACCGATCACAAGGCCGAAAGTGAGCGAGAGCG
>CAYRTN010000367.1:0-1676 GCA_964427235.1 uncultured Chthoniobacter sp.
GTGTACAAGGCGGCTGGCTCACAAGAGCTTTCAATCAATGCCGCCCTTGGCTCTCGGGGGTCGGCGAACCGTTCAAACAATAGCCTTGGCGCCAACAGCCAGACGGCTGAAGGCTCCGTCAGGTACAGTCTGCCCATGCTGGCAGGCGACGCCTCTGGCGTGTGGCAGCTTGGGGCTAGCGCCAGCGACTTTAAGCTCTCCACGGCAAGTGCAAACCAAAGCACTAACCAAACAGGGAATCAAAGCAGCTACCAAAACAATTACCAAACCGCCTATCAAGACCGCGGCTTGCAACTCAAATACGCATGGGACTCTTTGGGCGCGCGCTGCAAGTGGGCGCCCGCGCTTGGCAGCGTTGAGCAGCAGTTTCCCCAGTCCACAAGCCTCAACGGCACCTACCGCTTTGCCCGTGTGGAGCTGCTTTGCAGCGACTCTCGCCAGGGCCAACTCACGCCGGGGCTGGGCCAGCAAGAAACACACATTGCTTTTGGGGGCGGCCAAGACACCGCGCAAAGCAACTCACGCCCTGGCGGCAACAGAAGCCGGCTTGATTTGCTGGTGCGCCACGAGCAGCTCTTAACGCTGGGTGTTTTTTCAGCAAATCTGAGCGGCCAGCTCACAGCTTGGCTAAGGGCCGCAAGCTCTCGCGATAGCCTGCCTTACAGCGAGCTATTGGGAGACCTAAAGTCCCGCACCATTCGCCAAGACATGGGCCTGGCGTTTTGGTGGCCCATCGCGCAAAATTGGAGCACGGGCCTAAACCTTGAAGCCACTTCACAAAGATCCAATAACACGTTGTTTAATTTGAAAAATTCGACTGTTTACTTGGGCCTCAGATGGGCTCGGGACTGAAAAAGTCCCAAATTGTCTAAAAACACCCCAAAACTGCGTTGTTTTTTTGCAAATTAGGCAATTCTCTCTCTGGTGTGTGACTCAAATCACAAAAAACGAGTCTTGAATTCACCTACAATCGACGCACTGCGGTAAATCCGTGCCCGCTATATATGGGCGCTTGTCAAAGCTCTTGGGGTGACCTAGTAGGGAACCATTCGAGATCTTTAACGAGCTTCCGAAAGGAAGGCTCGGCTTTCTGCAGAAAGTTCAAAAATTTTTCTAATCAAAAGGAATTCTCAAATGGCAATCTCCACAAACGGAACAGTCCTGGCTCGCTTGGCCGGTGGTCTGTACAACACGACGCTGAGCAACGCGACGTACGCTGAAGTCAACGCAGTTGTCAAAACTGCTGCCGACATCAACACCTTGGCTAACGATTTGTACGCTCGCGACTTCGCCAGCAAAACAGACCTTTCAGTTGCCACCACACTCTTGTCTAACCTGGGCTTGTCCAGCGTTACTGGCTTGGCTAACTGGGTTGCTGCTCAATTGACAGCTGCTGGTGCAGCCAACAAAGGCGCCAAAGTTGTGTCTTTGCTCAACGACTTCGCCAACTTGTCATCTGACGCCACATACGGCGCAGCTGCTACATCCTTCAACACAAAGACAACTGCCGCCTTGGCTTTGTCACAAAAAGACGGCTCTGCTGGTGGTGACTTCAACGTAGCTGCAGCCATTGCTGCTGCTGATGCTGCTGCTGCTGCTGCTGCTGCTGCTGCAAAAGCCGCCGCTGACGCTGCTGCTGCAAAAGCTGCCGCGGACGCTGCCGCTGCAAAAGCCGC
>CAYRTN010000368.1:0-554 GCA_964427235.1 uncultured Chthoniobacter sp.
GGCCGCGCTGAACTACTGGGCAACGGGCAGATTCATTACACCCCACCATCGGATCAATATGGCGTCACCGACACCATCGAGTATGTCGTGCAAGACAGCCAGGGCGCCAGCGCGATTGGCACAATCCGTATTGTGCTTGATGCCGCTGACGATGCGCCTTCGGTTGTCTCCGAACGCATCATCCATGCACGGGAAGACCAGACGCTACGCATCGCGTCGCGCCTGTTGCTTTGGAACGACCTCGATCTTGATACCGATGCCCGGGTGGGCGCTGCGCGCTTGAGAATTACGGCAGTCGGCTCACCCGAGCACGGCAGCGTCCGACTCGACAGAGGTGGCGAAGTCGTTTTTGTACCCGACGCCAATTACAACGGCGAGGCAGCATTCAGCTACACCGTGACGGACGAGTCCGGTCTGAGCACAACAGGACGCGCACTGATAGCCATTGAAGCCGTGGCCGATGCGCCGTTGGTGGCCGATGAACATATCCAAAGCAAAGAAGACGAACGGCTTGTGATTGATTCGTCGTTATTGCTCCAAAATGAGTTTGATCT
>CAYRTN010000368.1:662-1659 GCA_964427235.1 uncultured Chthoniobacter sp.
CGGCCGCATCACTTTTGTGCCAACTGCTGATTACAACGGTGAGGCCGGCTTTCGCTATACGGTCAGTGATGGTGCCGGCGGCTTCGGTCAGGGCCAAGCCGTAATCACAATCGATGCGGTCAATGACGCACCCGTGCTACCTGCAGTACAACTAAGCGCGTTGGAGGAAACGGCGCTGACGATACCGGACGCACAGTTTTTGCAAGGCGTAACCGATATAGATGGCGGTGACCATCCGCACTTTACGCTGCTGAGCGTAGCCAATCCGCAAGGTGGCACGCTGGTGCAAAGCGCTGGCCAGGTTATATTCAAACCGACCATTGATTTTGTGGGGACAGCCAGTTTTGAGTACGCGGTCGCCGACGAACAGGGCGCCAGCACAACGGGCATCGCGGCGATCAATATCAATAATGTCAATGATGCGCCGGCTTTCATGAGCGGCAGCCGCTTCGAGCCGGTTGGCGAAGAAGATCAGGAAGTACGCATAACCGAATCAGCGCTGACTAAAATGTTTTGGGATGCAGACGGTGACGCAATCACCATCGACCCGGGCAGTTTACGTGCAGTCAATGCCGGTGACAGTGTACGGCTCGATACGGTGCGCCACGAAATCATTTTCCGCGCCGCACCCAATGCCAATGGCATCCGACAGCTTGCCTTTACCGTGAGCGACGGTCAGTCGAACGCAGCGACACAAAATCTGAATATCAATCTGCGCCCGGTCAACGACGCCCCGGTGGTCAAGGCCGTCGGATTCCAGATGCTGGAAGATGCCGGCCATAACAATCCAACCAAGACTGACTGGAGCTATCTGTCGCACGCGTTGTTGCTGTCTGGCGCAACGGATCCGGAGGGCGATATCTTAAGCGTCGTCGCGGTGGGCAGCGGACGCACCAACAGCGGGTTGGTCGTTGAGGTTTTTAACGACGTCGCCTACGGTCGCATCGGCATCAAGGCGCCGCAAAACTACAACGGCGCCATGGAATTTGACTTTACT
>CAYRTN010000369.1:0-1658 GCA_964427235.1 uncultured Chthoniobacter sp.
CTCAAAAAAAATGGCGTCACAAAGGCGGAACTTGACCGGGCCCGTCGCTCCATTCTCTCCTCGCAATTAGGAGCTCTCACCACGGCACGCGGCAAGGCGAGTGATGTCGGTTCAAACTGGATGCTGACCCGCAACCTGAACTTCTCAAAACACTACATTGACTTAATAGCCAAGGTCACGGAGGCCGATATCCAGCGCGTCGCGAACCAATATCTGCGTGATGACACTATCAATATCACGTCGCTCAATCCCACAGGCTCCCTCGCTGGTAAAAAATTGGGTGCCGCTGACATTAAGCCTGGTGAAATCCAGAAATTCACGCTCTCCAATGGCCTTCGTCTGCTCGTTCGAGAAGATGCCAGATTGCCGCTCGTATCGATCAATGCCGTATTCCGCGGGGGGCTCTTGGCTGAGACGCGCGAAACAAATGGCATCACTCGCCTCTACTCACGAACCCTTCTCAAAGGCACAAAAACTCGCACCGCCGAGGAACTCGCCGACCAGATCGAAGGCGTCGGCGGCAGCATCGGCTCGGATAGCGGGAATAACTCATTCAGCGTCGGGGTGGAAATCATGCAACCCGACTTAGCCTTGGGAGTGGAACTTCTCTCCGATGTCCTTCTCAACCCCATATTCCCAGATCGCGAGATCGAACTCGAAAAGAAAAGCCAAGTGGCCGGAATCAAAGCCGACGAGGAGCAAGTGACCTCCGTCGCCCGCAATCTGGTTCGCGAAAAACTCTTTGGCAACCATCCCTACGGTCTCCGCAATATGGGATCACCCGACTCGGTTAACGCCATTACCCAAGCTCAACTCAAAGAGTTTCACAAAAGCTTCGCCACTGCCAATAACGGCGTGATTTCCGTTTTCGGTGATGTGAAAGCCGAAGAGGTTCGTCGCCTCTTTGAAAAACACCTCGCTGTCCTCCCTTCTGGGAAACTGGCATTTGAAGAGGTCCCCTCCCCAACGCCGAATCGTAGCGTGCCTCCATCAATAGCCCATTTGGATAAGAAACAGGCTGTGCTCATGATCGGATATCAGGGTGCCTCAGCGAAGGATCCCGACCGCACCGCGCTCGAGATGATCAGCGTTGCCTCGAGCGATCTGGGCTCACGCTTCTTCAACCGCATTCGCGAAAAGATGGGCCTCGCCTATTTTGTGGGAGCCTCCCAATTCTGCGGACTCGCCCCTGGCGCGTTCCTCTTTTATCTCGGGACCGATCCTCAAAAAGTGACTCCTGTCACCAATGAGATGCGATCCGAGATTGCCGATCTTGCCAAAGGCGGGCTCACCGAGGAGGAACTCACCCGCGCCCGCGCGAAGCTCATCGGAGGCGAAGCGATTCGCAACCAGAGCAACAGCGCCTTCGCCGCCGCCTGCGCTGTCGATGAATTGATGGGGCTGGGCTTTGATTCCTACAAGCACCGCAAAGACGATATCGAAAAAGTCTCTCTGGACGATACCCGTCGCGTTGCCGCTAAATTCTTCTCATCCGAAAATGCGGTGGAAGCGACTGTGCTCCCACCCGAAAAAACCCAACCAACCGAAAACAAATAATCCTATGGCCGAAGTTAGAAACTCAATCAACGCTGGTGAAATGGCTCAACGCTTCATGGAACTTGTCATGATGCAAGCCCAGCAAGCCGCCATGTTCCTTG
>CAYRTN010000370.1:0-1656 GCA_964427235.1 uncultured Chthoniobacter sp.
GCACTGTGTTACCATTACACCACAGGGCAGTAGGTGAATTATGTTGCCCGATTGATGGCGCGGACGCAAATGTTTTCCATGAACAAAAAAATTCGCAACCGGTTTTTGGCCTTGGTGTGCCTGCTGGTCTTCCTCGCGCTCGGTGGTCTTTTCTATGTGAACTGGGTTGTTCAACGTCCGTTTGCCGTAATTTTATTTTTGTCCGATAATCTCACGCCGTCTGTCCTGACGCCTGCTCGGAATTATCAAGGCGGGGCCGATCATCGCTTGCAGATCGAAAAATTTCCGCACATAGCTCTTCTCACCACGCACGCGAATGATTTTGCAGTAGCGGATGCGGCGGCGGCATCGAGTTCGATCGCGACCGGACAGAAGGCGAATAACGGAACGCTCGGCGTGGCTGCAGGAAAAACCCGTTTGCCCAACCTCATCGAGATCGCCCGCCAGCATGGTCGAACGACTGGCATCGTATCGAATGCCTCCATTACTGATGCGACGGCGGCGGCGTTTTATGCAAAGTCACCGGATCCTTTGGATTACCAAAATCTGGCTCGCCAACTCGTGGAGGGATCCGATGTGAGTGTGCTCCTTGGAGGTGGTGGAGCGGATATGCTGCCGGACTCTAAGGGGGGGCGCCGCACGGACGGCCGGGACTTAATTTTGGAAATGCGCAATAAGGGTTACGATATTGTTCGCAACCAGGCTGAACTCGAAAGTACCCCGTCCTGGCGGTCACCGAAAACGCTCGGTCTTTTCAGTATGGGAAATATGGATTTTTCCGATGAATTCTCCGCGACCAGTACGCAGCCGACATTGGCTGTTCTGGTGCGGCAAGCGATCCGGTTGCTGCAATACAACCCCAGAGGCTACCTTTTAATTGTGGATGCGGGTCTCTCGGGAAAGGCGGCAACGCAGAATGAAGGCGAGCGTACCTTGAAGGAAATGCTCGCACTCGACGAGGCTGTCGCCGCGGCTGTCAGTTGCGCAGGAGAGAAGGCGCTCGTGATCGTTGCTGGAAAGCGAAGCGTGGGCGGTATGAGGCTGAACGGATTTCCATTCCGAAATGACAAGGGCGCTGGGGTGCTGGGTATCAATGCGCAAGGCGTTCCCTCGATCACTTGGTCCACCGGTCCCGGGTCCGGTACTCATACTTCGCCGGAAGGTCCGGTTCCCAACGAGCCTCCCGCTTGGAAGCAGGCGGCCGCGATCGGAACCGCCGAAGATGTCATCGCGCTCGGAGCGGGGCCTGGATCCGAGGCCATCAACGGCTTTATGGATAACACGGATATCTTCCGTTTGATTGAAAAGGGTCTTTAAGTGATGATGGTCTCAATATGAAAGTTCACCTGAATCAAATTCCCGAAGGCGAAACCTTGTATATCGAGGGTGAGGAGAGTGCCACTGCGCTTGGTTTAGAGGAGGCGGGCGTTGCTCCCGTTTCCCCTCTGCAGTATTCGCTGGATGTCGGAGTCAGTGACGGCGGTCTCTTTGCTACAGGCTCGATCAAGTTGCGTGCCCGTTTCCAGTGTGTTTCCTGCCTAGAGGATTTTGAGGCTGATGTGGAGGTCGATCCCTTTTCGATGCAACTCGAACTGGGAGGGAGAGAGTGGATTGACTTGACCCCTGAGATTCGGGAGGATATTCATCTCACCCTGC
>CAYRTN010000371.1:0-1656 GCA_964427235.1 uncultured Chthoniobacter sp.
GGGTAGTCTTCGCTCTCGACGGCGTTCACTTTTTCGATGATGGCAGTGGCATGCGGCTCGACGACCTGGCAACCGTCCTCGAAGTACACTTTGTAGCCATTATATTCCGGCGGGTTGTGGCTGGCGGTGAGGTTGATGCCGGCTTGGGCTTTGACGTGGCGAACGGCGAACGAAAGCTCAGGAGTGGATCGCGGCCCCTCAAAAAGATAGGCGTCGCAGCCGAGTTCGGTGATGATTTTGGCCGCTAGCTCGGCGAACTCTCGTGAGAAAAATCGGGTGTCATGGCAGAGACAGATCGCCGGTTTTCCAGGACGCCCCTGTTTGGCGAAGTGTTCTTTCACATACAGCGTAAGGCCTTGGGTGGCTCGGCTGATGTTGTATTGGTTCATCGCATTCGTTCCGACGCAGGGGAATTCCGGGCGTCCGAGGGCTTGCGGTTGGCCGCGCTCGGCTTGGGTGACTACGACGCCGATCGTTTTGCCGCGTAATCCGCCCGTGCCAAAAGCGAGGGTGCGAAAAAACCGGTTATTTAACTCAACCCAATTCTTGGCATCGACTAATTCACCCACGGAGGCGGGATAGACCGGCGAGGAACTGCGGGACAGAAGAGAAAGGATGTTTTGCGCAGACTCGGGAAGGAGCAGGCCTTCGGAAGCGGCTTGCTGGATGGAGAGAATAAGCGAACTCATAAAGTGGGTTTAGTTAGCATGCCGAGCGTAGGAATGTCCATCGGACACTTCTGGAATTTCAGCTCATGCTTGCATAGGGATCGTATTTGCGTGATAATGTGAAGACCCCGCTATCTATTTTGTGAGTCGGCGGATCTCCACGAACTAACTATGAATCAATTTCTCAGTAAAATCCGAGTCACGAACTCCCTTTTCCTCATTGGTACCTTTATTGTCACCTTCACAGCGGTGCCACTCTATATATGGCACTGCGGATTGAGTGGTTTCCAAATCGGTCTTTTCTTCTACTTCACGGTTTCGACGGCGATGAGCATCACGCTAGGCTACCATCGCCTCTTTTCCCATCTCACCTTTCAAGCGAGCCCGATCGTAAAGCTCTACACGCTGCTTTTCGGTGCGGCGGCCTTTGAAGGCTCTGCGCTCGCTTGGTCGGCCGACCATCGTCGCCACCACAAATATGTGGATCACGATGACGATCCCTACGATATTTCGCGCGGTCTTTTTCATGCTCACATCGGTTGGCTCCTCTTCCGTCGCTCACCGGATACCCCTCTCACTTGGGTGCGTGATTTACAAAAGGATCGTCTCGCTTGGTGGCAGCATAACCATTATGTGAAAATTGCTATATTGATGAGTTTTGCGCTCCCTACGTTGATCGGTTGGCTCTATGGTGGACCGATCGTGGCGCTCGGATCCTTCCTGATTGCCGGCTTTGCCCGCGTTGTTTTTGTTCACCATATGACATTCTGTATCAATTCTCTATGCCATTGGATTGGTGACCGACCTTACTCCAGCCATTGCAGCGCACGAGACAGCGTTCTCATGGGCATATTGACCTTCGGTGAGGGGTATCACAATTTCCACCATGAGTTTCAACACGACTACCGCAATGGTGTGAAACCATGGCAGATCGATGTCACTAAGTGGACGATCTGGCTCCTCAATAAATGCGGACTCGTTCGCAATC
>CAYRTN010000372.1:0-1656 GCA_964427235.1 uncultured Chthoniobacter sp.
GTGAGCACAAAAGTGTTTGCGAGCGGAATTAGGCCCTCGAGGCGCCGAATCGTCGCTTCGAGCAGAGTCTGATCATCGAGGAGGCGCAAAAGGTGCTTGGGCGTGCTTTGACGACTCATTGGCCAGAAGCGCTCACCACTTCCACCAGCCATCACAAATGCAAATGTCTTCTCACGAATCATAACACCATCATGGGCGCATCGCGCAAGAAGGTCAAACGGGGAAGGCTGGACTTGGCTAAGGATTTTCGGCAGATTGCCAATCATGACCATTGATGGTGTTTCCCACGGTGCGTCGAACTACCCCCGCTCTGGCAGGCGGGTGACCGCTGCACGTTTGCAGGCGGGCCTCTTTGGCTTTTGGACATTTCTGGTTTTCGCTTTCCTCTACATCCCGATCATCCTGCTGTTGGTATTTTCCTTCAACTCCTCCCGATTGAATATTCGCTGGGAGGGATTCTCCACACGCTGGTATGGCGAGCTTCTCGGCAACAAAGTCCTCATCGACGCATTCCAAAACAGTCTCTTGGTGGCGTTATCCACCACGATCCTTGCGACGCTGCTCGGAACTGTCGGCGCCTGGATGCTCTACCGCTACAAGTTTCCTTATCAGAGAGCGCTGGGTCTTTTGATCTTCATTCCGATGGTGATGCCCGAGGTCCTCATGGGCGTAAGCCTGCTGGTGCTATTCGTTCAATTTCTGCATTTGCCGCTGGGCTTCCTCACTCTCACCATCGCGCACACGACATTCTGTTTTCCCTTTGTGCTGGTGGGTGTTCAGGCGCGCCTGCAAGGTCTCGATCCATTTCTTGAAGAAGCGGCCATGGATCTCGGCGCCACGCCGCTGCAAGCTTTCTGGAAAGTGATCGTTCCTTACCTCATGCCCGCGATCGTTTCCGGTGCCCTGATGTCTTTCACGCTCTCGCTGGACGAATACATCGTGAGTGTCTTCACCACGGGTGCGCATTCTCAAACATTGCCGCTGAAAGTTTATGGCATGGCCAAAGTAGGCCTGAATCCGCAACTGAACGCACTCAGTTCCATTTTCATTCTTGTGACTTTCTTATTCGCCTTTGGGAGTTACTTTTTTAGCAGAAACAAAAAACCATGAAAAAAACCACAACACTCGTCCTGTCCGCATTGGCCGCTATTTTGGTCGGTTGCGGAAAAGCCCCGGAAGCAAAAAAACTCAGCGTTTTCTGCTGGTCGGAATACATCCCTCAATCCGTCATCGAGCAATTCACCAAGGAGACAGGCATCCAAGTCTCGGTGGAAAACTACGCCTCGAATGAAGAGATGCTCGCGAAGCTCACCGCCGGCGGCGGGGAGTACGATATTATTCAACCGAGCGAATACGTCGTCGAGGCTCTCATCGCTCAGAAGCTACTTCACCCGATCGACAAGACGAAAGTCCCGAACATCTCGAATATCGCGCCGCAATTCCTCAAGATGAGCTTCGATCCGGATAATAGCTTCAGCGTCCCTTTCATGGCCGGAACAGTCGGCATCGTGGTCAATACCGACTTAATCAAAGACGACATCAAAAGTTTTGCGGATGTTTTTAAACCCGACAATAAAGGAAAGATCGTCGTCCTCGACGATGCCCGCGAGATCACCGCTTGGGCCCTCCTTTCGCAAGGACTCCCGATCAATGACA
>CAYRTN010000373.1:0-1646 GCA_964427235.1 uncultured Chthoniobacter sp.
GGTTACAATCGGCCAAGCATTTGACCCGTTGCAAGGTAAACATACCGTCTGGCGTGGTTTGTTCACATTGGATGCCCAACTTGTTTTCGAGGGTGCTGACGAGCTCTTCGGCACCACAAAAGGCACAAGGAACGTCGTCGCAGACTTGCAGTACCACTTTGCCGACCTTGTCATCGTAGAGCAGGGTATAAAACCCGACTACTTCGAAGACATCGGTGGGTGGCACGTCGATGATGGTGGCAACTTCACGGATGGCTTCATCGGTGAGGCGGCCATAGGTATCTTGGGCGACATAGAGCAGTGCGAGAATCGCACTCTTTTTTTGGGGGTAGCGGGCCAAGATTGCATCAATCTCGGCGCCGGGTTGTTGACGAAGTGACATGACATTGTCCTACACTCTGGGCGGTCTATGCCGCTTAGCGATCCACTTCTCCGAGCACGGGGTCAAGCGAGGCAATCAAGGCGACCAAGTCAGCCATCAATTGTCCTTTGGCCATGTGTGGCAAGGATTGCAGGTTGATGAATGACGGGGCGCGCATATGCACACGGTATGGCTTAGGGCCACCGTCGCTGACGATATAAGTGGCCAATTCACCACGGGGTGATTCGATGGCCGCCAAAGCATCGCCACGGGGCGGCTTGAAGCCCTCGGTCCACAACTTGAAGTGGTGGATGAGTGATTCCATGCTATGGGTGATTTCGGATTTGGGTGGGGGCGCCACTTTACGATTGCTGGTTTGGAATACCCCTGGCCCCATGTCTTTGAGGCGTTGCCACGCTTGGCGGGCAATGCTGACGCTCTCGCGCATTTCGGCCATGCGTACGAGATAACGATCGTAGATATCACCGTTTTTGGCGATAGGCACGTTGAAATCATACGTTTCGTAGCCACAATAGGGCATATCTTTGCGCAAGTCCCAGGCCACGCCGGTGGCACGCAGACCAGGGCCAGTCAATCCGTATTGGATGGCGGCTGCGCTATCGATGGCGCCGACGCCCATGGTGCGTTCTTGCCAGATGATGTTGTTGGTCAACAACGATTCGTACTCGTCGATGCGGCTCGGCATAATGTCGAGCAATGCTTTGACGGTGGGCAAAAAGTCGCTGGGCAAGTCATAGGCTAGCCCGCCCACACGGAAGTAGCTGGTCATCATGCGTGCCCCTGACACCATTTCAAAGATGTCGAGGATTTGTTCGCGTTCGCGGAAGCCATACAAAAAGACGCTCATGGCGGCTAGGTCCAAGGCGTGCGAGCTCAACCACACGAGGTGGCTCGAGATGCGTTGCAATTCGACCAACAACACCCGTGCCACGGTGGGGCGCTCGGGGATGTCAACGCCCATCAGTTTTTCGACGGCCAGCACATAGCTGAGGTTGTTTGACAGCGGTGCTAGGTAGTCGGTGCGGTCAGTCATGACCACTGCTTGCTGGTAGGTCTTGAATTCCATGTTTTTTTCGATGCCGGTATGCAAAAAGCCGACGTCGGGGGCGACGTTGACGACGGTTTCGCCGTCGAGTTCGACCACGAGGCGCAACACACCGTGGGTGCTGGGGTGATGTGGCCCCATGTTGAGCACCATGGTGTTGGTTTTGCCGGCTAAGGCCGGATCAGTGATGCTATGCGGTGATGGCACCGACAAGCTATG
>CAYRTN010000374.1:0-290 GCA_964427235.1 uncultured Chthoniobacter sp.
GCTTAGCACTGGTGCCGCTGTGTTGCATTTTCGGGGGAAGGGGCGGCCGTTTCAATTTAAAATGGCGGTTCCTGAAGAAGTCGGAGTCCATCATGCAAATGCCTGCCCAAAAACAAAATCCCGCGTTCGTGGGGAGTCCCACGCAGCAACTGTGCGCTTTCCTGTCTTCGATCCGTTATGAGGATCTGCCGGCGCCCGTGGTGGCGCGCACCGAAGAACTGTTTCTCGACTGGTTCGCATCGGCGCTGGCCGGCAAGGGCGCACGGCCGGTGTCGGTGATTGACAGTTTT
>CAYRTN010000374.1:300-1634 GCA_964427235.1 uncultured Chthoniobacter sp.
CCGCTGCGATGGGGCCGAAAGACGGATCGGCAGAAAATCTGCTGACCCGCAAACGTACATCGCCTTTGTTTGCGGCACTGGTTAATGGTGCGGCCTCGCACTTTGTCGAGCAGGATGATTTGCACAACAGCTCAGTCCTGCATCCGGGCACCGTGGTGTTTCCAGCGGTGCTGGCTGCGGCGCAGGATGTCGGCGCCACCGGCAAAGAACTGATTGCTGCTTCGGTAGCCGGCTATGAATGCGGTGTTCGCGTCGGTGAGTTTCTCGGCCGTTCGCATTACAAGATTTTTCACACGACAGGTACCGCGGGCAAACTGGCTGCCGCTGCCGGCGTGGCGCATATCCTGAAGCTGGATGCAGAGAAGATGCAGCATGCGCTGGGCTCTGCCGGAACGATGGCGGCAGGCCTGTGGGAATTCCTGCGCGACGCTGCGGATTCCAAACAACTGCACACTGCGAAGGCTGCGGCAGACGGGCTGATGGCCGCCTACATCGCGCGCGACGGATTCACCGGCGCGCGGGAAATCCTTGAAGGCAAGCAGGGCATGGCCGCCGGCATGTCCAGCGATGCCGATGCGCGTTGGTTGACCGATGGCCTGGGCACGCGCTGGGCGACGGCGGAAACCTCGTTCAAGTTTCATGCGTCGTGCCGTCATACCCATCCCGCAGCCGATGCGCTGCAGGCGTTGATGCAGCAGCATCAGCTGAAAGCCGATGACATCGTCAAAGTCACGGCGCACGTGCATCAAGGCGCGATTGACGTGCTCGGACCGGTGACCGATCCGCAGACCATTCACCAGTCGAAGTTCTCGATGGGTTTTGTGCTGGCGCTGATCGCCACGCTGGGCCGGGCTGCGCTGGCGGACTTCACGGAAAAATCATTAAAAAACAAAGAATTACGTAACTTCTATGACCGTGTGACGATGGTGCTCGATGCGGAAGTCGATGGCGCCTATCCGCGACGCTGGCTGGGGCGGGTGTCGGTGCAGACGCGCGACGGCCGCACGCTGGAATGCCGTGTCGATACGCCCAAGGGCGACCCCGACAACACACTGTCCCGGGTGGAACTTGAAGACAAGGCGCAGCGCCTGGTGGCTTATTCGGGTGCGGCGACGCCGGCGGAAGTGCACCAGTTCATCGCCCGTATCTGGCATCTGCGCAACGAGGCCGGTGTGCGTGACTTCATGGCGGGCCGCTAGGCGCCCATGCCCCATAACCTGTCGATGCGCCGGATTCTGCCGTTCATCATTGCAGCGCTCGTGCTTGCGGTCGTGCTGTTTCTGGTGCTGCGGCCCAAGCCGGTGGCGGTGGATATTCTGACTCTGGCGGCGGCG
>CAYRTN010000375.1:0-854 GCA_964427235.1 uncultured Chthoniobacter sp.
CAGGTATTTATGCAATCATTTAACCGCGTTGCACTTCGTGGTTGAATCCGCCATATTCAATTAAAAACATTTACTTGCAGAACATCACCGGGCGCCGGTCCTTACTCAATTCGTCATGAGGAACTGCTAAACTACGCCGCGTGAAGGAATAAAACCTGCGTTGCAAGCGTTTGCCGGCAGGTCACTTGGATAATTCGTTGCATCTACCTACATCACCACCAAACCAAGGGGGATTTTTAATGAAGCACGTACTGATCGCCGCACTCATCGGCACCTCGACGCTGCTCGCCAGCGGCACCGTATCGGCTCAGGCCAAGCCGGAAGACGTCATCAAGTTCCGCAAGAGCGTTTACACCGTGGTCGGCTGGCACGTACGCCCGCTGGGCGCAATGGTCAAAGGCCAGATGCCGTTCGACCAGGCCGTGTTTCTGAAGAACGCCGAAATCGTCGCCGACATGGCTTCCATCGCCCCGGATGCGTTTGCTGCAGGCTCCGACAAGGGTGCCGAGACCCGCGCCAAACCGGAAATCTGGTCGGACGCCGCCGGCTTCAAGAAAGTCATGGACAACTTCCAGGCTGAAGCCGCGAAAATGGTTCAAGTCGCGAAGACCGCCAAGGACGTGGATGCCGTGCGCGGCCAGTTTGCCGCACTGGGCAAGTCCTGCGCAGCCTGCCACGACAACTACCGCACCAAATAATCCCGCTGCCGGATTAAAAAAAGCCGCCTCCGGGCGGCTTTTTTATTGCCGGCTGCCCCCGCTCACATCCTGACCAGCGTCCATACCCCTGCCGCGCAAACCGCGAGCAGCACCAGCGCGAGCCACACGCTGCGCATCTCGGCAGGCGCGGCGCCC
>CAYRTN010000375.1:864-1381 GCA_964427235.1 uncultured Chthoniobacter sp.
AAACTGGTTCAGGTCGCCCGGACCGCCAAGGATGTTGACGCCGTGCGCTCGCAGTTTAGTGCGCTGAGCAAATCCTGCGCCGGTTGCCACGACAATTACCGGACCAAATAATCCGGCTGATATCGTTCTCAGCAGCTCTCAATAAACAAGCCGCCTCCGGGCGGCTTGTTTATTTCACGGACTCCGGATCAGCTGTTGATCAGCGCCCACACGCTCGCGGCGCAGAACGCCAGCAGCACAATTGCCAGTCCAACGCCGCGCATCGTCGCCGGCGCCGCGCCCGCGGGCAGGTGCTTGCGGCCGGTGAACATCGGCTTGATCAGGTTCTCCGATTTGTAGATGAGGTAATACAGTACCGCGCCGACATGCACGCCGATCAGCGCCAGCAGCACATTGAAGTTGTACTTGTGGATGGTCGTCAGCCAGTCGCTCAATTCCTTGGTGACCTGCTTGTAGAGCGGCCCTTCGGTCAGGATGTCGTCGTTGGAAAACAAGCCGGTGCCGGTCTGCACCAGCA
>CAYRTN010000375.1:1391-1632 GCA_964427235.1 uncultured Chthoniobacter sp.
GTACGCAATCACCGCGCCGGGGCTGTAAATAAAATCACTGAAACGCGCGTGACTGCTGCCGACAAAACCCCAGATCACCCGGAACAACACCAGCGTCAGCACGGTGTAACCGGAATACATATGCCATTCCATCCAATCCATTTCGCTGGACAGCCACGAGAATGCGATCAGCAGCACCAGCGCCCAGTGAAAAAAACGCACCGGAATGTCCCACACCGGCGTTGCCACAGTACCTTCAGTC
>CAYRTN010000376.1:0-1622 GCA_964427235.1 uncultured Chthoniobacter sp.
CCCTCGGGGCTCACTGTCGCGCGCAGAAGCGGATCGAGTTGGTTGTATTCCACATTGAGGGTGAGTGGAGGGCAGCCTGCCTTTTCGAGCTTCGCGAGGCCTCCGACGGCTTCGCCCGGAATGCGGTTCACGGCGATCGAATTGAAATCGTAGCCGTGCGACTCGGAAACGCCGATGGCCGCCATGGCGGCATTGAAGACCTGGCCGTTGGTATCCTGGATGAAAAGCAGGTAGCGCACGCCGGCGGCAGCGAACTTTGATGCGGTGCCGCTCGAATGAAGGAGCATGTGGATATCACCGTGACCATGGGGCTTGAGGATGAGGTTGTATTTTCCCTCCAAGGCGAGATGGGCATCGATATCCGAAAGGGCGGGGACGAGCTCCTGACAGAGGATCGTTATTTGATCAGGGGCGAGGCCGAAGTTGGCATTCGCAGCGAGTGTGGCGCGCGTTCCCGCATTCGTCTCACGACTGGTCATAATGACGAGGGGGATATTGCGACCGAGTCGGCGGGAAGCGGCCAAGATGACTTGGGCGAAATGGGCAAGGTAGCTCGTGTTCTCGGTGACTTCGACAGGGATATCGAGTTTGATGCCGTGGTAGCCGAGGCGTTCACCTAGGCCACCCGCAACAAGGACGACAGCGGTATCTGCAAAGCAACGAAGCCCCAACGCTTCCGCTTGGTCATAATCTTTCCCGAAAGCGGAGAGGTCGACCAGATCGGGCTGTGTGGGCGTGCAGCCCTCAAAGGGATTAGCTCCAGAAGAAGCCTGAGCAAGCAGGGTTCGCGCATTATGAATGTAGCCGGTGAGTCCGCCAGGGTAGGCCTGATGCGCAGTGAGGAGGGTGTCTAAGAAAGTGTGCTTTTCTTCGTCCCGTACGCCAGGGGCGTCCCAATCGGAGAAGAGGTGTTGCTGACCCTCTGATAGCAAAGCCTCTGCGAAATTGGATTGTTCTTTCGACAGAAAACCGGCGTCAATGTGGGCAGCGAATCCAGCGAGGGCGGCGTTACCATTTAGGAGAGCGTGGAGATTGGGCATGGTGCGAAAAGGATGAGGGCATCTCCACACGCAATGCAACTTTTCTCTTTAGCTCTAACTGCGTGTGATTTGGAGTCCGGATGACGAAATGGAGAAGTCCACAAAGCGTGCGCGGGGATTTGGCGGAGCGGATGTGAGTTTCTCTCGAATGCGGTTGCCGGCCTCTTCATCCTTAGCGAGAAGGAGCATGTAACCGCCTCCGCCGGCTCCGAGGAGTTTGACGCCGGCGGTGTAGTCTTTCACGGAAGAGATAATTGAGGCGACAGCCGGAGGGTTTGTTCCTGCATCGAGGGCTTGGTTCAGTTCCCAACTGGTCTGCACGACTCGGCAAAGGTCGGTCCAGTTTTCCTTTTGGATGGATTGGTAGGCGGCCCGGGCGTGGTTGCGAATGGCGAAGAGGACTTCCATCTTCGAGTGAGAGTTTAGCAGCATGCCGCGCACGATTTCCTGAAGGATGTTTTTGGCCACGCGGGTCATCCCTGTGTAGTAGAGCAGGGCCATGCGATTAGCGGTGAGGGGGCCGAGCAGTTGCTCAGGAAGCCAGCGCACGGAGGGAATTTGATCCAGTCCCGGCATCGTCTC
>CAYRTN010000377.1:0-1618 GCA_964427235.1 uncultured Chthoniobacter sp.
GATGGAAAAATTTAACAATTTGCCGCATGGACACAGGGCTTTCGCTTCGGCGGGATCAAAAACACGCTGTTCAGCATAAGCCTTTCTCGCGAAATGACCAGAATCGGGTACCGCAAACGATGACGTGATCCAGCATCGCGACTTCGATGGTTTGCATTAATTCCTTGAGTTGGGCGGTGAGTGCTTTGTCCATCGCACTGGGCTGTGGACTGCCTGAAGGGTGATTGTGGGCAAAGATTACGGCGGCGGCGTTGTGCGCCAATGCCAATCGGGCGACTTCGCGCGGATAGACGCAGGTGCGGGTCAGCGTGCCTTGAAACATTCTTTCGCAGGCGATGAGCCTGTGCTGGACATCGAGAAATAGTCCGATAAAGCTCTCGCTTTGCTCGCCAGCGAATTGAGATTGGAGAAACCGATTCACCGCATGGGAGCTCACCAGCACCGGGCCGCGCTTTAATTCTTCCGCGGACGTTCGGCGGGCGAGTTCCATGACGGCCTGCATGAGTGCGATCTTGGCCGGGCCAATGCCTTTGAAGTGATCCAATGCGTCTGGGCTTGCGGAAAATAGTTTGCCCAACGAGCCGAAGTAATCAAGGATCTCGCGCCCCAGATCCAGCGCATTTTTGCCCTGCACGCCGGTGCGCAGGAATACTGCGAGCAGTTCTTGGTCGGAGAGTGCTTGTGGGCCATAGGTCATCAGTCGTTCGCGCGGCCGCTGATCTTCGGGCCAATCGGAAATTGCCATCTTCACTGTCCTCCGGTCGCAAAGCTGGAAATATCAGGCATGGCTGACAATTTGCGGCAGATTGCGTTTCGCCGAGTGGCTTACAATAGTGGCAGTCGTAATAAAACCACTATTTCATGCCCAATAAACCACAGTCCGTTGTGACGGCGACCGCGTTTTTAACGTTGCACTATCGTTTGTCGTCGGCCGAGGGCCGCGATATCGTGAGCACGTTCAATGAAAGCCCTGCTACGTTGCAGATGGGGGGTGGCCAGCTCGCTCCATTTCTGGAAGCCTGCCTGATTGGTTTGCCGGAAGGCGCACACCAGACATTTGTGCTGACGCCCGAGCAGGCCTACGGTCCGCGCAACCCGGATTTATTGCAACGGGTATCACTGGCAACGCTGGCTCAAAACTCGCAAGAAGATGCTGACTATGCGATCGGGGATCTGGTCGATTTTGCCGCGCCCGGTGGCGGACGTTTTGCAGGGATGCTGCGGGAAAAGGGGGAACACGATGCGCTGTTTGATTTCAATCATCCGTTAGCCGGCCAGCACGTAAAATTCGAGGTTCGAATCATTGGTGTGTTGTAAGCGCCGGATCGGGCTATTTGTTTGTGGGAGAGAGCGATGGATAAAGAGATTTTGCTGGCCCAGCCTAGAGGTTTTTGCGCAGGGGTTGACCGCGCCATTGAGATTGTCGAGCGAGCGTTGGCGCAGTTTGGCGCGCCGATCTATGTCCGCCATGAGATCGTACATAACGCGTATGTGGTGGAAGACTTGCGTAAAAAAGGTGCAGTGTTTATCGAAGAACTGACCGATGTCCCAGCGGGGAATCATTTGGTGTTCTCCGCTCATGGTGTATCCAAGGCGGTCAAGATTGAGGCCGAAGCAC
>CAYRTN010000378.1:0-1615 GCA_964427235.1 uncultured Chthoniobacter sp.
GTTGCCGAGCAGGCCGAACTCTTCAGCAAAAACCGCAAAAATAAAGTCGGTGGTCCGCTCGGGGATGAAGTCGAGATGGGTCTGGGTGCCGTTCATCCAGCCCTTGCCCAGTACGCCGCCGGAACCGACGGCGATGGTCGACTGGATGGTGTGGTAACCGCTGCCCAGCGGATCGGTGGTCGGATCGAGCAGCGTGAGCACGCGCTGCCGCTGGTAGTCATGCATGACGGACCACAGAAAAGGCATGCTGGTCAGTGCGGCGACGCCGAGCGCGATGATGATGCGCCACGGCAGACCGGCGAGGAAAATCACATAACAGCCGCTGGCCATGATCAGGATCGCAGTGCCGAGATCGGGCTGGCGGGCGATCAGCGCCACCGGTGCGACGAGCATCAGCGCGGCGACCAGATAGTTGCGAAGTTTCAGCGAGGCTTCATGGCGGTTGAAATACCAGGCCAGCATCAGCGGCAGCGCGATTTTCATCAATTCAGATGGCTGGATGCGGGTGACTCCGACGTGCAGCCAGCGCCGCGCGCCGTTGACGATGTCGCCAAACAGGGCGACGCCGATCAGCAGCGCGAAGCCCAGTGCAAATACCGGCAGCGCGAGGCGCTGCAGGTAATGCGGAGGAATGTTGGCGAACAGCCACATCACGCCCAGCGCCACCAGCATGTTGCCGAGCTGCCCTGAAGTGCGCACGAAGTTGCCGTTGGAGGCGCTGAGCAGCACCAGCAGCCCGGTGAACATCAGCAGCAGGATCGCTGACAGCAGCACGCCGTCGATGTGCCGGGTCAGGAACAGGGTCAGGCGGCGCAAGGCGGGATGCATCAGTCCTCCTCCGACGGCGCGGGTTTTTTCGGTACTTTGCCCAGCAGGTAATAGTCGAGCACCTGGCGCGCGATCGGCGCCGCGGCGCGTGCGCCGAAGCCGGAGTTTTCGGCGACCACTGCGATCGCGATGGTCGGCTTGTCGGCCGGGGCATAGGCGATGAACAGCGCATGGTCGCGATGACGTTCGGCAACGCGGCTTTCGACGTATTTCTCGTTTTGCTTGATGGCGATGACCTGCGCGGTGCCGGTTTTGCCGGCGGAGACATACGGTGCGTCGGCGAAGACGCGTGCCGAGGTGCCTTCCTTGTTGACGCCGACCAGCGCATCCTTGATGACCTTGAGGTGCTCCGGTTTCAGCCCGAGGTCGCGCAGCGGTTTGGGCTCGATCAGCGATTTTTCGCGGGTGCGGATATTTTCTACGTAGTTGACGATATGTGGCCGGAACATCACGCCATCATTGGCCAGCGTCGCCGTCGCCGAGGCCAGTTGCAGCGGCGTGTAGCTGTTGTAACCCTGGCCGATGCCGACGCTGATGGTTTCGCCGGGATACCACTTCTGCTTGAAGCGGCGCATTTTCCATTCGGAAGAAGGCAGTATGCCCGCCGATTCGCCGCCAATATCGATGCCGGTACGGCTGCCGAATCCGAACATCGCCATGAAACGCGAGATCGGATCAATGCCCAGATCATTGGCGAGCACATAGTAATAAGTGTCGCAGGAAACGACGATGGATTTGTACATGTCGACCATGCCGTGGCCGCCGACCTTGTCGTCGCGGAAACGGT
>CAYRTN010000379.1:0-1613 GCA_964427235.1 uncultured Chthoniobacter sp.
CGGTAGGCGGCAGGGATTTTTCTCTAGTCTTTTCGCCGTAGGCGAGAAATTTCTCGGCGTTCGCGGGGTCGGCGGTGAAGCGCGCGAGGTTTTCGTTGCTGAAGGTGATCCAACCTTGGAGTTCCTCGTCCTTCGGATTTCGGCCGGTGGCGAGGCGGAAACCACGGCGGAGGCGCTCATGGAGCTTTTCCTGCCAGGGGCCGTTGATGTCGGTGAAGAGGCGCTCGGCGAGCTTGCGGGAGAACTCGAGGTAGGTCTCGTCGTTCATCAACACGAATGCTTGCAGGGGCGTATTGGTAATCTCGCGTTTCGAGGCGCACGCTTCCCGGCTGGGGGCATCGAAGATCACCATTTGAGCCGGAGGCACAGATTGCCTCCAAAAAGTATAGAGGCTCCGCCGATAGAGTTTGTCCCCCGAGTGGCGCGTGTAGACCCCGAAGTTGGCCAACACATTGAAAGAGGCTTTTTCCCTCCAGATTTCGGGCTGATAGGTTTTCACACTTGGTCCGCCGACCTTTTCGTTCAGTAGGCCGGATGCGGAAAGGGCGTTGTCGCGGACCAGCTCGGCTGGGAGGCGGTAGCGTGGGGAACGGGCGAGGAGCTTGTTCTCGGGGTCGCTCTCTTTAAGGTCCTCGCGGCGCTTCGAGGCCTGCCGGTAGGTGGCGCTCATCACGATGTTTTTCATCGCGCGCTTGATGTCCCATTTGTTTTCGCGGAAATCCACGGCGAGGTAATCAAGCAACTCGGGGTGGGTCGGTTGGGCGCTTTGCAAACCGAAATCCTCCGAGGTTTTGACGATGCCGTGGCGGAAGATTTGCTGCCAGAGGCGATTCACTTGCACGCGAGAGGTGAGCGGATTTTCCGGAGCCACCGACCACTGCGCGAGGCCGAGACGATTTTTGGGGGCGTCTTTGGGAAGAGGCGGGAATGCGGTCGGGGTGGTGCGTTCGCGCGGACGGTCCATGATCGGCTTGTCGTAGATGCCGCGAGCGAGAACATAGGTCTGAACAGGATTTCGGCGCTCTTCCATCACCATCACGCGAGTGGCGAATTGATCCACATGGTTCTTGATGTAGTGAGCACGGGCCACATCGAGACCAGTCACCGTCACCTTACCAGCAGCATGGGCCTTGGCGGCAAGGTAGATGTCGTTCATCCAATATTTGCGATCTTTGTTTTTGAAAAGGCCCAGCCAGTCGTCGAGTCCGTGCGGGTTGTTGGTCACGGACACAGCGAGGCTATTGAACAAGGATTCCAAGTAGGGGACTTCGGTGCCGCTGAACTTGAATTTCACAATCAGCTTCGCGCCCTTGGCCGGAGTGACAGGCGCGGCCAGTTGCAAGAGCGCGGTGCTGTCCATGCCTGGAATTCCGAGTTTCCACGCTTGGGCGGGATCGGCGGCCTGCGCTGCGGCGAGTTCGGGACTGAGACGGTCAAAGGTCGAGCGTGCGGCAGCGACAGCCAGCGGACGGCGCTTACCGCCCTCGTCGATCTCGAGTGTGATATCGGGCAGGGCTTGGCGGATGGTCGCCAAATCCAGGCCGTAAACATGGTCGGAGTCGTCGGGCAGGCGGTTCCAAAGGAAACCAAACGGATTCACCGAATCGACGCGC
>CAYRTN010000380.1:0-1598 GCA_964427235.1 uncultured Chthoniobacter sp.
GCACGATAGCAAATGCGTTTTTATTCTCGAATGGAAAAAACTTTTAAGATTGCGCTCCATCGGATGCCAAACCAAGGTCTGCGCCATGTCATTCGGCTTCTTTAAGGCCCTGATCCAAGCACCGACCACGGTCGGCGCTATTTGGCCGTCCTCACCTTGGCTCGCAAAGGCCATGGTTAGTACGTCCTCGATCCAATCCGCCTTGAGTGTGGTCGAGCTAGGACCAGGCACCGGCGCCTTCACGGGCCATATTTTGGAAAGCCTCGCACCGGGTGCCCAATTCACCGCTATCGAGAAAAGCCCCGATCTCGCGCGGTCAGTTTCGCGCAAATTTCCGAATGCAAAGATCATCGAAGGTTGTGCCACCGATCTACAGAACCACCTCGATTCGGAAAATATCCCCCGACCTAGCGCGATTTTGTCTGGCTTGCCGTGGGCAGTTTTTGATCAAACCTTGCAGTGCTCGATCTTGGATCAGATTCACGGCGCCCTCGTCGAGGGAGGAATTTTCACGACATTTGCTTATTACGGACCGCATCGCTTGAGATCGGGTCGGCGCTTCCGAGCAAATCTGGAACGCATCTTCAAAGATGTCCAGCGAACCCCTGTGGTGATGCAGAATTTTCCGCCCGCCTTTATTTACTACTGCCGCCGATAATTTTCGGAAGCAAGAAAAGCGCCCAACTTTTCCATCGGTAGGCCGATGACATTGGAAATCGAGCCTTCGACCTTGGCTATGAGCCTACCGTTGTCATCCTGTGCGGCATAGGCCCCAGCTTTATCCAGCGGGTGGATGGTTTTCAAATACGCCACTATTTCCTTTTCGGAGAAGGCATGGAATGTGACCAAGGATACCTCTGCAAACTCTTGCAACCCCTCGCCGGCTCGACCCAAGGCGACTCCTGTGACCACTTGGTGCGTGCGACCGGACAAGATCGTCAGCATTTGTATGGCCTCGGCAATATCCACCGGCTTTCCGTAAAAGCGTCCATCCAACCAAACCACGGTATCTGCCGCGACTACGATTTCATTTGGGTATTGAGGGGCAACGGCCGTCCACTTTCGCTTTGCATTGATGAGAGCCAAGGCCTCTGGTCCCTCGTTACACGAATCCATCTCCTCGATATCTGAGGCAGCGATTTGGACATCGTAACCGGCCTGCGAAAGAAGATCGCGGCGGCGCGGAGAGGCTGACGCCAAAACGATTCGCGGACGCGTCAAGTCAACCCTCCGATCAAACACGGCTACTGAGCAGCGTCGTATTCTCCGCGGATCCCTTCGAGGCGTTTACGCATCGCGCGGGAAGATTCAGGACGGGAACTGATTTTGGAAGAGATGCCCCAGATGATCGGCACAAGGGCAGCGACGCCCAATCCGACGAGAGCGATGCCAGCGCTACGGCGGGCATTTTGACCAATACTTTCGGCCACTAGAAAACCAGCACCGAGTCCGATCGCGACCTGCGAAAACCCAACAATCCCAGAGACCGGGAGGTTCTCGCCAAACTTGTCTAGAGAGAGTTGTGACATGATCGTTGAAGCTTAGCGCAAGATATGTGACTTTCAATCACAAATGAAAAAAGCCCTTGGCATTGATCT
>CAYRTN010000381.1:0-1595 GCA_964427235.1 uncultured Chthoniobacter sp.
GTTTTTTGGTTGTGAGGATGGGAAAGCCCTCATTCAAATCAAACCGCTCCTGAGCACCGAAAATCGAATACGTGCCGGTGCCCGTGCGGTCGCTTTTGAAACGACCCTTGTCCAAAACAAGGCTAAGGAGGCGGTGATATTGTTCCATGAGACGATTGTGGATTTTGGGACAGGATTAAGCAGATTCGAAGCAGAGCGGAGAAAGTCTGCCGCAGGCAGAACGCAAGGTAAAGTGTAGCCGAATCCATTAGCA
Source organism: uncultured Chthoniobacter sp. (assembly GCA_964427235.1). Taxonomy (GTDB): domain Bacteria; phylum Verrucomicrobiota; class Verrucomicrobiia; order Chthoniobacterales; family Terrimicrobiaceae; genus UBA967. The sequence goes on from CAYRTN010000381.1 coordinate 254, forward strand.
AGATTATCAGGAGGGCGTTGATGTGGCTAATTTACCATTTTTTCCACCAAGAAATTTTCTTGTTTTTTAAAAAAACAACACCCTTTCCTCGTGTTAAAAACACCTCGATGCGATCTTTAACTAGGCAACCGATAGATCGCGGAGGGCGTGGCGAGATTGTCGGGGCGAGAGTAAACCATTTGGGCGACTGTGATATGGCGGGTGCCGAAAGCCGCCTCACAGTAGCAGAGATAGTAGCGCCATTTGCGAATGAAGGCCTCATCGAAACCGAGTTCCCGCACCTCATCCAATTTCACCTCGAAATTCTCCCGCCAACGACGAAGGGTGCGCGCGTAGTGCGGGGCCATGTCTTCGTATTCAAAGAGATTCAAATCCCCGCAGGCTGCCATAGCCTGTGCGATGCGCGCGTTACACATAAGGAGCGACCCGGGAAAAATATGCTTCTGAATAAAATCCACTCCGTCGCGGAGGATCGGATACTGACGGTCCGGACAGAGGATCGCTTGAAGACCCAGCAGACCTTGTGGACTCAGCAATGAATCCAGTTTTTCAAAATATTCATCCACATAACGATCCCCGACAGCCTCGAGCATTTCGATAGATGCGATTTTATCAAATTGCCCGCGCAGGTCGCGATAGTCACAGAGAAGAAGCTGGATCCGGTCTTGCAGTCCAGCCTGATGAATTCGGCGAGAAGCTTCGACATATTGCTCCTTCGAGATGGTGACGGTCGTGACTTTGCAGCCGAAGGTTTTTGCGGCGTGCATACTAAAGCCTCCCCAACCGCTACCGATTTCCAGCACGCTGTCAGTCGGAGCCAAATGAAGACGACGACAGAGTTTGTCGTATTTCCGGATTTGGGCAGATTCCAAGCTCTCGTCCGCATTTTCAAAATACGCGCTGGAATACGTCATCGTCGGATCCAGCCATAGCTTGAAGAAATCGTTACTGAGATCGTAATGCTCGCGGATGTTTTTCCGACTCATCGCGCGACTGTTGTGCCTCATGCGGTGGAACAGCCGGTTGAAGGCGCTGAACAAATCAAACAAACCAGTTCCACGGGAAGCCTGGGTTTGCAGAGCGTCGGCATCGCTCGCATTCAAAATAAACCAAGCGATAAGCTTCGTGAGGTCGTCCGTTTCCCACTCGCCCGCGATGTAGCCTTCGGCAAATCCGATAGGACCATAAAAAACGCAGCGTTTGAAAAACTCTTCCTTGGTGATGTGAATCGAGGCCCGTGGCCCATCCCCGCCAGATCCATAGGCGCAATCCATTCCATCAGGCAGTCGAACCTCCAGACGGCCGCGCTTGAGTTTGGCGAAACTATTGAGAACCAGTCGGC
>CAYRTN010000382.1:0-1594 GCA_964427235.1 uncultured Chthoniobacter sp.
TCGCTGAAATCCGTCAACACCATGGCCTCGAGCTCACGAGCGTGCATGAGGGGTATCCAGGTCATCACCTTCAGTTTGTTGTCCAATTCCAGCATGCAAGCCGTCTGAGGCGTCTTTTTTCGCATTCCATCTTCTACGAGGGTTGGACAATGTGGTGTGAAAAAATGGCTATCGAAAGCGGGTTGGTTGATATTCCTAAGGCTGACCTGATCCAGCTTCACGATGCCTTATGGCGCGCCCACCGGATTGTGATCGATTGCGGATTGCAGGACGGTTCGCTTAGCCACGCCGAAGCCAGCTCCCGCCTTGTCGCAGGGGTTCAATTTACGCCAGCGCGAGCCAGCGCCGATGTGAATTGGTACACATCCCAACCGACCGTGCCGATGAGTTATCTGCTTGGCCGTTTGGAAGTCGAGAAACTCCACCGCCATCTTGTTTTGGGGCAAAAGTGGCCAGTGAAGAAATTTAACGATTGGATGCTGTCCCATGGAGCGATCCCTTATAGTTGGATCTGGCGGGCCGCTCTCCAGCAGGCCTAGTTTCTTAACTTTTACGAATCGATGGCTGCAAAAGATAAAAATCTCACTAAAGAGCATTACCAAAGGCTTCGACAACTCGATTGCAGTGAGCTTTGGGATAACGAGGTCACTTCATTTGATCGCGCCAACGAGAAGGACAGAGTTTCACTCGTTGCTGTTGTAAGAGCTGTGGGGGTTGTTTTTTCCGAGTGCGGAACCCCGTCGCAAAGAGAACAAGCTCGAAGCTGGCTTCGAAAACTCTTGAACGACCCCCAAGAAAAAGTCCGGCGTTACGCAATGACTGCTCTGCCGAAACTCGGTGGATCTGCCGAGGAGGAGAAGGATCTCTTGGGGCTCTTGGCAACGAGCGTTTCAGATCGTGAGAAGAAGCATCTGGGTCAGGCCCTTGAAAAGATCGGGGGAGCTGCCACCGTGGCTCAGGCGGGAATGTATGGGGGCCTCGCTCGAACGATTCAAAAGGCACAGGCGAACCTCGCTCGTTTTGAAGAGCCGGGTTCGATTTCCTTGGATGTCGAGTTGCCTGATCGGAATCAGTTCCTCATCCATCTCCGGTGCCGTAGAGGGCTCGAGCGAATATTGGAGGCCGAGGTGACAGAGCATGCGGGAGCCGGAAAAAAATTCCGAACCAGGCGCGCTGAGTATGGGTTAGTGGTGCTCGAGGCAATTGCGCCATTTCGGCTTTCGGATCTCTTTTCTTTTCGTTGCTTTGCTTCAGCCGCCTTCCTCCTTGGCAGCCCCGAACGAAGCGAGAATGAGGCGATCGGATTGTCTCGTCTCATCGCTTCGCCGAATACACTTTTCCTACTTCAAACCCTCACTGAGGGACCGATCCGATATCGGTTGGATTTTTCGGCGCGCGGACACCAACGCGGATTGGTGCGCGAGGTGACGGATCGTGTTTTTGAGCTTTGTCCCGCCTTGATCAATGATTCCCGTCATGCCCCCTGGCAGATTGATATTCACCAAAATGCCCGCGAGACGTTTGTCGAGTTGACGCCGAAACTTCGTCCTGACCCAAGGTTTTCGTACCGCAGACAAGACGTTCCTGCTGCATC
>CAYRTN010000383.1:0-1593 GCA_964427235.1 uncultured Chthoniobacter sp.
CTCTATTCACCCCGCCACTGGATGCTTCACCGGAGTCCGAACGACTGCGCCAAGAGCTCCAAGTCGCCATGAGTGAGCTAGAGGCGATGCTGGCAGCGGATTTTCGCACCGAAGCGATCGTCTAAAACCGAAATCGGCGGTTGAAGAGGTTTTTTTGACAGAATTAACAGAACTCAGCAGAATTTATGTTCCGTTTGATGTGATGCAAATCTCTGCGGAGAAATTTCTCCAATTCTGTAATTCTGTCTAAAATCCGATTCTGGGCTACCAATCATGCGATTGTTTCGGTGATCGCGATATGAAGGGCTTGAAGGCCCTCCTCGATTTGTGCCGTCGTGGTGCATAGCGGTGGCATAAAGACAAGCGTGTCCAAGATCGGTCGGGTGAGCAGTCCATGTCGGCGAGCAGTCATACAGATCTTTGCTCCTGTTCGTTGCTGCCAAGGGAAGGGCGTACCATCGGGTTGCCGGACCTCGATGCCGGCGATGAATCCACACTGGCGCACTTCGTGAACACACGGGTGAGAAGCGAAGAGTGCGAGTTGATCGCGGAGGTGGGCGATTTTGGGTTGGAGATTTTCGAGAACCTTTTCCTCGCGGAAGACATCCAAGCTCGCCAGCGCGGCCGAGCATCCGAGCGGGTTTCCTGAGTAACTGTGGCCGTAGTAGAAAGTCTTTTGATCTTCGAACGGACCGCCGAACGCGCTGAAAACTCGTTCCGTGGTGAGTGTCGCGGCGAGCGGGAGGTAGCCGCCGGTGAGTCCCTTGGCCAGACACAAGAAATCCGGTATGACGTCTTCTTGTTCGCATGCAAAAAGTGTTCCCGTTCGACCGAAGCCGGTCATCACCTCATCGAGAATGAGAAAAACATCTGCGTCGTTGCAGAGTTTTCGCAGGTCTCGCAGAAGCCCGCGCGGCCAGGTGCGAAGACCAGCAGCCCCCTGAATGAGTGGCTCGATAATAACCGCTGCGACGTCGCCTTTTTTTAGAAGCTCACCAAGCGGGTTGAGGTCGCTGATGTGCGTGACGGGAAATTGGTGTCCCTCGATGCGTTTTTGGAATGTGCCGATTCCACCGAGGTTCGCGGCTCCCAGCGTGTCGCCGTGGTAGGCGTTGTCAAAGGCGATGAAGCGCGTGCGATGAGGAACACCTGATTGCTGGTGAAATTGGATAGCCATCTTCATGGCCGCTTCGACGGCGGTCGATCCGTCATCGCTGAAAAAAACGCGGGAGAGGGTTTGTGGCGGGAAGAGTGCGGTAAGACGCGCGGCGAGTTCAATGGCTGGGGGATTTGTGCTGCCGAGGAAGGAGACATGGGCCACGCGGTCGAGTTGCTCGCGAAGGGCTCGGTTGATCCTCGGGTGGGAGTGGCCGTGGATGTTGGTCCATATCGAGGAGTTGCCATCCAGGTAGCGGCGGCCATGGCTATCCTCGAGCATTGCGCCTTCCCCGCGAACGAGGACAAGTGGTTCGTTGTCCGCTGAGCACCATTCCTGATTCGGTGTGAATGGGTGCCAGACATGACTTTTATCCAATCCGCCGAGTTCCGCCGTGTTCCAAACATCTCGCATAGCGAATGGGTTTATAGCATAGA
>CAYRTN010000384.1:0-1583 GCA_964427235.1 uncultured Chthoniobacter sp.
CCTGAAGCAGGTCGTTCCGCCTCTTTTCTTCAGAGAGAAGTTCCGCGCGGTATTGCTTCTCCCGCTTCGCCTCCTCTTTCTCGGCTTCCCGTTCCTCCCGTTGTTGGCTCTGCTGGGCCTCCAAAAGCTCTCGGGCTGCACGTTTTGATGCTTCTTGCTCGCGCTGGAAATCCCGAAGGGTCATCCAGCGCTCTTCGGTGAGGATCTCGTGGAGCAACCCTATGCGGTTGGAACTGAGTTGTTCCTCTATGTCTGACATTGAGTAGGGCCCCTCCTCCCGTCCTCGCCAACGAATCATGAATTGTTTCATGCCATCAGTCTGTGGTTATTATCTGCGTCACCTCTATTTGAGTCTCATCGCGGCTCCGGATCCCGAAAAAGAGGCAGCAATGTGTCAACCAAAGCCCCCGGAACTGATGCAACACTGGCCTCGGAGAGGTATTCGGAGCGGGGTTTTTTGAGCCCAAAAAGCGGGCACAACGGCATGGCACGGTCTTTGATCAGCGTCGGTGTTAGACCCGCGGCGGAGTACCCCCAGATCTCTCCGGGATTCTTGTCAGTCGCGATCACCGGCTTGCCGTTAATATCCGCGTAGCCGATGAACCGCAAACCGTCATTGGCGACCGCCCTGGCCAGCATTAGGTTTTTCAGGGCTTGCTCCCGATATGAGGTGGATTTGTTCGCCTCGAGGATCTGCTTAAGTCCTGCACTCCAGTTGTCAACCTTGGTCCGAACAAACCAATCCCCACTCGCGATAGGTGCCCCCACATGTTCGCGGATCCGTCCAGCATCGATTCGTACCGAGGGGCAGAAGGACAGCCCCCAGGCATCTGGTTGAAGGTCCATAAAATCCACCAACGCACAGAATAGATAGGCTCGGAAAACCGGTGAGCCATGAGACGAGTGCTTTAAATTGTCGAGCACTTGAAGCATGGGCAGTCCGAAGGAGGTGGTCCCTGTAAGGATCCTCTCCAAACCAATTTGACCGAAGGCCGATGCCTCCTTCGGTGGCGGCAGGGTCTCGATTCGCTTTAGCGTGACCGTGGGGCTCAGCTTCCACCGTCCGTTGAATTGGCCATAATCCCTCGGTAAGAATTCCGCCTTCTCCTCATCGGAAACCACATAGGCCCTGATTAAGGACCACTCCGCGCTGTCCGAAAGGGCGCCGGCGGTGATCCACTCGATGGGCAGGGTGTTCTCGGACTCTGGCCACAGGCGATATCGCTGGTGGTTAGCGTTGACAGCCGGATCACGCAGTAATTCGTCGAGACGTTCGATCTCAGCGGGTAAACGGGCTGCTGGAATGAGGTTTGTGCCAGCTGAGCTGCGGATGACGGACCACGTCGCCGGATTGGTTGCCGCAACCAGTGATCTGAGGACCTTCTCCTCGCCTGAATAGATGGCGCGTAGCTCTTTGGCGGCCAACACTGCTGGGGCACCCGAGAACTCCGAGGAGGCGATCAATGCCAGTGCGGATGCATGGTCCGCCGCGGTCTTGGCCTTGGAAACACCCTCCAAACCATTCTCAATTTTCTGCAACTCCCGCTCGTAGGCCTTGAATTTGGTCCGGAATGCCTTTGCGC
>CAYRTN010000385.1:0-1580 GCA_964427235.1 uncultured Chthoniobacter sp.
TCCATTCTCGGCCGAGAACATGGCCCCGTGATTCAAAAGTTTCTGGATTGCATGCCCTCGAAATTCCCAGTCGGTCGAGGTCAGGCAAAAGTTTGCGGAGCGCTTGTGGTCATTGATCCAGTCACCGGATTGGCTGCATCCATCGAGCGCTTTCACCGCATTGTGGAGGAAGCTTGATTTCGAACCAACGCGGAGAAAATCGTAAAACGTTGGCATTGGCCTTCCCCATCGTGGCGGGATTCCTTGGCCAGATGCTCATGGGTTTGGTGGACACAGTAATGGTGGGCTGGGTCGGTGTCCTCCCTCTCGCTGCCTGCGCCTTTGCCAATACGATTCTGTCCGTGCCTCTGGTCTTCGGCTTCGGTTTGCTTTCGTCTGTGAGCGTCCGAGCGTCGCATGCCTTCGGAAGCGGCAACCCCGAACTTGCTGGAGAAAGCCTACGTGGAGGAATTTTACTGTCTCTTTTGATGGGTGGCGCTCTGGCGGTGACCGCCCATGTCTCCCTTCCTTTCCTCCATGTCCTCGGCCAACCTCCGGAGGTCAACCACGCCGTCGGTGGCTATTTTCTTCTCTGCGCGTGGTCGTTCATTCCTATTTTCATCACGGGAACAGCCAAAAATGTTTGCGAATCCCTAGCCAAGCCATGGCCCCCCTTCTGGATCATGATCGGGGCTGTCTTTCTGAATGTGTTTTTAAATTGGATTTTCATTTTTGGAAACATGGGGTCGCCCGCGATGGGCCTCACCGGAGCGGGATTAGCAACCCTTCTGAGTCGCATTGCCGCGATGCTCGGCGTGCTCCTTTATTGCTCGCGGTCCCTCACTGGGATTTGGCCAAAACATTGGCTAGCACCGGGCTTCGTCGCTGAGTCCCGACGCCTCTTCCGCATCGGCATTCACTCCGCGGGATTGAACCTCTCGGAAGTCACGGGGTTTTCGATCGGGTCAGTGATGATGGGGTGGCTGGGATTGGTTCCGCTCGCCGCACACCAGATCGCGCTCTCCTGTGCCGCGACCACATTCATGGTCCCGCTAGGTCTCGGCCAAGCGGTCAGCGTGAGAGTCAGCCAAGCCAGAGGCTCAGGCGCCATGGAGCAAATTCGCCCTATCATTCGAGGCGCGTTGGGGATGACCGTGGCTGTGATGACGGTCTTCGCCGCCATTTATCTCACCATGGGCCGCTGGATCGCTGATTGCTTTGTGGAGGATGCTGCCGTCCGCGGCTTGACCGTGCAGTTACTCGCCCTCGCCGGAATATTTCAGATTTTCGATGGCCTCCAGATTGTGTCTTCCGGCGCCCTTCGTGGATTTGCCGACACCAAGGTTCCCTTCCTCATTGGGATGATATCGTATTGGGCATTAGCCTTACCGACCTCATGGGTAGCGGCTTTCCCATTGGGATACGGTGCGCGAGGAATCTGGTTCGGGTTTGTGATCGGCCTCGCCTTCGCCGCCGCCGCCATGGGAACAAGAGTTCACAAAAAAACCCACGACCTGAAGATTTAAAATCGCTTAATTTAAGCTGCTAAAACTGGCAGCGCATACGGGATTCGAACCCGTGCACCAGCCTTGAGAGGGCTG
>CAYRTN010000386.1:0-1573 GCA_964427235.1 uncultured Chthoniobacter sp.
GCGGTTTATCAGACGTAACGGCCTGCCTCGCGCCTGCTAATCGTTGTATCTCAAAGTACAGTGATCGCGCTGTGAGTCACGTGCGCAATCTCAAGGCGTTTCACGCATAGAGCAACTAAGCTCGTACAATCGCCAAAAAGGGGGTGCAAAATATAATGAAAAAAAGACTAACTCTGGCGCTATTACTTGCTGCGGCATGTTCTTCTGTAGCCCTTGCGGCCGACCCGGGCAGCTCCTATCCAACCAAGTCGGTACGTGTGGTTGTAGGTTATCCCCCAGGTGGCGCGGGTGATATTTTTGGTCGACTGGTAGCGAACTATCTTTCGCAAAACATGGGTCAGCAGTTTGTAGTTGAAAATCGCCCTGGCGCTGCCGGAACCATCGCAGCGGCGCAGGTTGCGCGCATGCCGGCGGATGGCTATGCCCTGTATCTGGCCTCGGCGGGCGACTTCACGACAGCGCGTAGTAGTTTCGGCGACCGCCTGCCCTATAGTCCTGAGCGCGATTTCACCCACCTGACGCTGCTGGTCAAAGTCCCCTTGGTGCTCGTGGCGCATCCCTCTGTGCCCGCAGCGACCGTGCAAGAATTTATTGCTTACGCTAAAACCATGCCGCGACAACTCAATTACGCGTCGTTTGGAAATGGTTCGACCTCACATCTATCGGCCGAAGCCTTTAACTTGGCGACTGGCCTCGAGATTTCGCACATCGCCTATAAAGGCAGCAGCCCTGCGGTGACAGATTTGCTTGCGGGGCGGGTGCAAGTCATGTTCGATACAGTGTTGAGTGCCTCTCGGTTCACCAAAACAGGTCAGTTAAAAAGTTTTGGGGTCACCACTTTAAAAAGGGTACCTCTGATGTCTGATACGCCAACGTTAAACGAAAGTGGCGTCGCGGGTTTTGACATGGCCACGTGGCTAGGTCTGGTGGCCCCTGCAGGCTTACCAAGTCAGATCACTCAAGCGCTTGCCCTCAAGCTAGATGCTTTCACGAAAGATCCAGATATCCGAAAGCAGTTAGATGCGCTTGGGCTCTTGGTAGATGGTTCAGGCCCGGCGGCCTTCAGTGCCTTCATTGATGAAGAGTCAGCGCGTATGGATAAGCTGATTAAGAAGGCGGGCATTCGATTCGATTAGCAAAGACATGCAATATTTAAAAAATTTCGCGCTAAGAGTCGGGTTGCTTGACAAGGCAACGGGTGTCTATTTAATTACTTCTCTTTCTGGCTTGGTCGATGCGGCTTGTTTTATCGGACTGGGGCATGTGTTTGCAGAGATGATGACGGGTAACCTTTTGATGCTTGGCTTTTCGATAGGTGTGCATGGCTTGACGAGTAACATCGATCGTTATTTTTTAGTGATTAGCTTTTACGTGGTCGGGGTCATCGCGGGGTCTCGCATGCTAAAAAATAAAACGCTATGGAAGCAAGAGCGTTTTGGGTTTTTAGTTGAGTGGACTATGGTATCCAGTGGACATTGACACTAGCCTGTCTTGTTTTGGGCATCGCGCTCGTGCCGTTGCTGTTTGGACAAGACCCGGCCGCCAAGTAAGAGGCTGGGCTTCTAGCAGCGAA
>CAYRTN010000387.1:0-271 GCA_964427235.1 uncultured Chthoniobacter sp.
TTTGGGTATCGGCTTTGCGATCCCCGTTACAACGGTCAAGACGGTGATGGAGTCCATCATCAAAAACGGACAAGTCGTGCGCGGGTGGATCGGTGTCGAACCGCAAGACATTACACCCGAACTAGCGCAAAGCTTCGGCCTGGAAAAAACATCGGGTACGATCATTGCCGGCGTGCTCAAGGGCGGCCCGGCCGAAAAAGCTGGTATTAAGCCAGGCGATATTTTGCTTTCGGTGGCAGACAAGCCTGTCTCTGACACCGTCTCCATGCTC
>CAYRTN010000387.1:281-1573 GCA_964427235.1 uncultured Chthoniobacter sp.
TTGAGTGACTGGTTCTCGACACGCCCTGGGGTGGGATGCAAGCCCACGTTCGGCGACGCCGGTCGCTCCCGGTTCATTCTGCGCCTCGACCCGAGTGATACGCCAGGATGGTACCTCCACAACGAGGCGACCGTGGAGGTCATCATCGGCAAGCGTCCACGCATGAAGCAACCCGTTTTACAGGAAGGCGAATAAGCCTCTGTTATGCACCTGCGCGACCTGACCCAATTCCTGCATGAGCTTGAGGAAAACAACAACCGCGCGTGGTTTGTAATGAACAAGCCCCGCTACGATATTCTGCGCGCGGAGCTACTCGAACTGGTCACGGCACTCATTGCCGGCATCATTCCTTTTGATCCGGCCATTGCGCTATGTAATCCTAAAAAAGCGCTGTTCCGAATCAACCGCGACTTGCGTTTTGCACGCGGCGGCGATCCGTACAAAACCACTTTTTCTGCGGCCATCACGGCGAGTGGCTTAAAAAAGCCTAGTCAAGGTGGCGGCCCGGCCTATTATTTTCATATCGACGCGCAAGGCAATCTGCTCTCAGCCGGTGGGGAATACCGTCCGCCCTCAGAACGTCTGCGCGCAATCCGCGCACATGTAGTGGCTGATGCCAGAAGCTTTGGCAAGCTACTCAAAGACAAGGGCTTGCAGGAGAATTTTGGTGGGCTGCAGCAGACCGACACGCTGCTCCGCCTGCCCAGAGGTTTTGATGTCGACGCGCCGCACGGTGAACAGCTCAAGCTTAAGAGTTTCATCGCTTGGCGGGAGCGTAGCGTAAAAACCATGATGCCGGCTGAATTACCGGCACGATTACTGGAAGATTTTAAGGCTGCAGCACCGCTAGTGAAATGGCTGCGTGCAGCCGGTATAAGTCCTGAATCTGTGTAAGGCTGACGTTCAGACTGCCTCTTCGGGTGCTTGCGTCGCACGCTGAAAAAAAGGCGCCACTAACAAACCGACTTCGTACAGCAAGCACAGCGGAATGGCCAGGAACAGCTGGCTCATGATGTCGGGCGGGGTCACCACCGCAGCGATCACAAAGGCGCCCACAATCACATAAGGGCGAATGGCTTTGAGCTTTTCTACTGTGACCAATCCCATTCTGACTAGCACTACTACCACCACCGGCACTTCGAAGGTCAGGCCAAACGCCATGCACATGGTCAGGACGAAATCAAAATAATTCTCGATGTCCGGCGCGACCGAAATCGACTTTGGTGCGAATTCATTGATGAATTTGAAGACGGTGCCAAAGACAAAGAAATAGCAAAACGCGACACCGACTA
>CAYRTN010000388.1:0-824 GCA_964427235.1 uncultured Chthoniobacter sp.
GCTGTCGCAGTCGTCGTCAATACCGTTACAGATTTCATTTGCATTGGGATAAACAAAGTTATTTGCGTCGTTACAGTCGCTGTTGTTGGAAACGTATCCCACAGGGTTCGTGCACGATAAAACGGGGAATGCTGCGTTTCCAAAAAAGTCGCTATCAGAATCTAAATAAAACACGTTTTGCACGCCTTCATCAATGGAAGTGTTACAGTTGTCGTCTGTTCCATTGCATGTTTCCGATGCGCTAGGATAAATAGTAGGATTCGAATCGTTGCAGTCGGTGGGATTGGTAACATAACCATTTGGCTGCGCGCAATGGCTGTGTTGCTTAGGTTTCCCGAACCATCGCCATCTAAATCTGCGTAATAAGTAATAAACAATAACCCTTCGTCAATGGAGGTATTGCAGTTGTCATCGAGGTTGTTACAAATCTCAGAGGCGGTGGGGTATATATTTTGATTATTGTCGTTACAATCGAGGTTATTGGTTACGTATCCAATTGGCGGGGTGCAAGCAAGAATAGTACTTAATGGATTCCCATAAGTATCTGTATCCGCATCTGCATAAAACAATTGCTGCACGCCTTCATCTATCTGATTGTTACAGTTATCATCGATTAGGTTGCACAGCTCAGCAGTGGCAGGGTTGATATTGGCTACATTGTCATTACAGTCGCTTCCATTACTAACATAGCCAATTGGCTGAATGCATGCAAGTGTTGTATTCGTTGGGTTACCAAAGGTGTCCCCATCATTGTCGAAGTAATAGGTGTTTAAAACGCCTTCATCTATTTGTCCGTTACAGTTGTCATCGGCATTGTTACAAAT
>CAYRTN010000388.1:834-1284 GCA_964427235.1 uncultured Chthoniobacter sp.
TGGATTAATTGAAGTGTTATTGTCATTGCAATCTTGGTTGTTGGAAACATAGCCAACTGGGGCAGTGCAACCTTGAACGCTTATTGAGGGATTTCCAAACGTGTCATTATCTGCATCGAGGTAATAGGTGTTAATAACTCCCTCGTCAATTTGCCCATTGCAATTATCATCAATTCCATTACAAGTTTCATTGGCATAATTCAGTGTAAGGGTTACTTCGTCGTAAGCTGCAGGACAAGTTGAGTTGCTGATTGTCCAGCGAAAAGTATATGAACCGGGAACAGAAACCGTAACGTTGCTGTTGTTCGAAGTGGAATTTTCAAAAACTGCTGTTCCTGGACCGGATACGAAAGTCCAAATCCCGTTTGAAGGTGCTGCGTTATTGCCTGAAAGGGCATATGTTAATCCGCAAAAGGTTGCGTCATTTCCGGCGTTAGGAACAACTTGGTT
>CAYRTN010000388.1:1294-1570 GCA_964427235.1 uncultured Chthoniobacter sp.
GTCGAAGGTGATGCTAACTTGGTCAGTTGTAATGGGACAAACACCATTGAAAATAGTCCATTGAAGAGTATAGGTCCCGTTTGCGAAGACTTCAATAGAAGAAGATGGGCTATTCGGATTTGAAAATGAAATTGTTCCAGGTCCGCTTACTGTAAACCAGTTGCCAAATCCGAACGTCGGATTGTTGGCCACAAGGAAAGTACTGAGCCCGCAAACGTTTTGATCAGCACCTGCATTCGCTACCGTGGCATTGTTGTAGAATGTAATGTTGACATT
>CAYRTN010000389.1:0-1560 GCA_964427235.1 uncultured Chthoniobacter sp.
AGCAGGTATGACCCGGCGTTGCTCAAGGTGTGGTGAGGCGCTCCTCCTCGGTGACGAAATCTTGCCACTTGGCTTTGAAGTCAGGTTCGTAGCGCTGATCCTGAAAATCCGTCATCAGCTCGCGGTGCTGCACGATCTTCGCTAGGCGCGGTAGCATTTCTTGATAGACCTCGCGAAGGATGCGCAGTGCGCCCGGTTCACGATCCCAGAGCAGGGCGTAGCTTTGGGTGAATTCCGAGGCGTAGTTTGGTTCGGCTCGATCGCCTGGGAACCACGTGCTGCGGGATGGTTCATCCAACTCAAGGAGCATCGGCGCGATATAAATATTACGTAGGATGCCTTCGATGTATTTCTCGCGCGCCAAGGCCTCCTGGCCTTCGAGTGACGCGGTGATCGCCCATCCGAAAAGGAACGAGGGTTCCTTGAAATCGCGCGGGTAGGTGTCCGCATAGTTTTTGAAATAGAGGGAGGCTTTTTCCGGCGACTCGGCCAGTAGGTGAAGCATGGGAATCAAAAAGCGGGTTCCCTGATTGTCCGAAGGATTGCACGCCAAGAGATCCTCCAGCCCGATCGCAGCTTCAGCGAATCGCGAGAGATGCCAATCCGTCATGGCTCGGCCGTAGATGGCCCTCAAGTAAGGTCGTGTGTCCTTATCGATCCACCAAAGTGTCGAGGGATCATTGCGGCGCTCGCCTTCACGCTGGATGATCTCTTCGTAGGCTTCGCGGCACGCTTTCCAGTTCGCGCTTTGAAATTCCATGTCGGCCAATTCGATCCTCGCCACCGAGCAGTCGGGATCCTTCGCTAGAGCCAGATTCAATAGGCTCAGCCGCTTGGATTGCGAGCGGACCCGTAGGGCCGTTCGCGTGAGGCCCCATGCCACTTCGCGAGGCGAGGGAGGTGTTTTGTCTCCGCGGTCGGCCTGCAATACGACCATACGGGTGACATGTTTGAGATCATCGGGGGCGCTTTTATCGCCAGGCTGAAAGCGGATCTCCAGTTTGCATTCGGTGGAGAATTCTTTCCAAGCCTCGTGATCCCAATCAGGGCTTTCGGGGATCAGAAGGTGATCTGGCGGCGGAGTTTTGTCGAAAATCTTGTAGAGCGTGGTTTCGATGCGCGCTTGATCGAGTTCCTCCATGATCTCTGGCGGGGCGACGGGAGTGCCTGTGCGGTCGCAGATGACCACGAGCGTGGGGATGAACCAATCCTTCCCAACGGGCGCTGGAACGGATTCCTCAAGATCGATCCAATAGAGATACCAGATATTTTTGGGGACTTTGAGCGCTTGAATCATGAGCGCCAGTTGATCTCCAGGCGTTGCTTGCGGCCGAATCGGTCGTGGTAGAAAATCTCTTTATTCTGCGCCCCGTATTCATGGACCATGCGCGTGACCTTGACGTCGAAGCAGCAGTATTTTGCGATTTCCAGCATTTTGCCTTCGCGCCACCAGCGTATGGCTTCCAGACCCTCGGCGGTTTTGCCCACGCCGAGTGTGCCCATGGCAACATCGTCGAGTTTGAGGCGGTGGCCGGCGGATTTTTCTATTTCCACCAAGAG
>CAYRTN010000390.1:0-1556 GCA_964427235.1 uncultured Chthoniobacter sp.
GAGCGTGTAGAGCTCGCGGAAGATTTGCAGGCTCGTCTTGGTGGGATCGTAGAACTTGTTTCCGATACCGTTAAAATCAATTTTGATGTAGCCGAATCCGTTATCGCGGGAACTTTTGATGATATTCTTGAGGAACTTCTTCGACTCGGGATGGTCCGGCACGAGCCAGTTGGCTCCATCGGGATGAAACCAATTCGCGTTCATGAAACTCTTAATGCCGAGTGCGTTTGTCTGGATCGCATCCGGATGGGCTTTCATCCACGGATGCTCGGGGTTCATCATGAGTGGAGCGAACCACACACCCGGAATCCAGCCGACATTGCGGATTTTCTTTGTGACTGCGGCCAAGTCGCTTGGGAACTTCGTGTTCGCGCTCCAGTCGCCATCCATTTTCTGGTAACCATCGTCGATTTGAAGGATGCCTTTGCCGAAAACATTGGGGTTTTTGGCTAGGATGTCCGCGACATTGAGGATGTGGGCTTCGTCGATTTTTGTGGTCCGGTCATACCAACTGCACCATCCGTAAACGGGTCCCCTTTTTGTGCGGGCTTTGTGGGTGATCGCCACCCAGCGGGTCCAAATATCCGTGGCGGTCCGGGACGGCTCGAAGCAGTAAACGACTTCCTCGCTTCGGCGGTCTTCACCAGCAGAAACGAGCACGCCTTCCATTTCGGAGCGGCTATTAAATTCCCCGTTGGCAAACTCCACACTCGTGTAAGCCTCGGCGGGTCCTACTGGCCCGACTAGGAAACCTTGCCCTTTCTTGTGATAAACCATCACCGCGTCACGGAAGGTCTTTTTCATTTTCGAGAGATCTTCTGCCTCGTCGTCTTGCATGAGCGGCGTTACAAGCCAATCAGATGCGTTCTCTACAGCCAAGGTGCCACCTGCTGACTTGAGGGTATCCAGCAAATCAAAGGCCTCCAGTTTCACATTTTTGTCACTGCGGTTGTGGAAGACCCCCTGCAGCGTGAAGGCGCGAATCTTCTTCAGGCGCTTGAGAGTGACGGTGTATTGGACCGGCGAATCCTTCACGCCATAGGTCGCCGTGCTCACCGCCGCCTCGCCAAACGGCGTGCTGGCCGTGGACTGCTTGATCGGACCCACCAGAGAATCTTTGCTGATCACGTAGTTGTATTTCCCGTCCATCGAGAAGACGGCGTGCGTGGCGCCCTGCATTTTCGAAACACCCGGAGCCTCCACTAAAATCTGACTGCCATCTTGGGAAAAACGAACCCAGTCCTCGCCTGCGTGCGCGCCTAGTATCGAGAGGGTCGTTATTGCTAATGCTAAGGCCAATTTTTTTGTCATAGAATTTGGGTCTGGGTTTAAAAGTTCAGGGGTCTAAACGGAACGTTGAGGTAAGCAACCTGAGGTCGTCTTTTCAATCCTTTTCGGTAATTAAAACAAGCGCGTGGCGCAGGACAAAACTCGCCGAGGAGTGGAGCGAGCGTCTCGACCCAGTTGCCTGCGGAACCCATCGCATCGCCCTCTACAGGCATTAAGGATTCGTCCAGAAATAACTTGATTCTATTTTACTCCGTGCTACAAGGTGT
>CAYRTN010000391.1:0-1541 GCA_964427235.1 uncultured Chthoniobacter sp.
CAAACCGCCCATCCCATGGCTCCGGCGAATCCCCGACAAACTGGAACTGGTATCCTGATTTTTGGAGCCGCTCGAAGAGCCCTTGGCGGTAACCAAATTCAAAAGGCACATTCCAGATCGGGTTGTCCGTGTATCCAGCGGTGATGGAATCGCCAACGCAAAGGATGCGCAGGGGTTTGGCGGAGGTTTTTTCCTCGACCGAGGAGGGTGCTGCCTCGACGGCAAAGGAGATCGGCGATAGGACGCACAGCATTGCTGCGGTTAGGATTACAGTTGTTTTCATTTAATTTGTTGGAGCGGCAGCAAGTCGATAGGGGTGAAATGTTTCAATTTTTTATCCTATGATACTTTCAGGGCATTCAACGCTTGCCTTGTCAGGAAGTTTTCTCACTCAAACTTGAGCGTCACCGCTTCCTGGATTCCGCCGTCGGTCTTGACCTTCAGGACGGCCTCTCCGGATTTCCCTGGAATGTTGCGCAGGACGGCGACGGCTTTTCCGTAAAACAGCGGGTGGGTTGAGTCGGTGAAGGAGTCGTGGCCCATCTGATTGCCGTTGTCCACCCCGCTCAGGCGGGCGGCCCCCTCGACGGTGAAGGTCAGCTTGTCCATGGCCAGCGGGCACAAATTCCCGTCTTGATCGGTCATTTCGACGGTGACATAGCACAGATCCATGCCGTCGGCTTTGAGTTGGCTGCGGTCGGCGGTGAGTTTTAATTTTGCGCCTGGACCGGCGGTCTTGACGACGGCCTCACCGAGTTTCTTGCCGCTTTGATAGGCGACGGCCTTGAGTTCGCCCGCTTCATAGGGCACCTCGAGCCAACGCAGGCGGTAGCTATCGACGATTTTATAATACGGGTCTTCCGTCTTCACATTGCGTTCAAGAACTTCGAATTCACGAATGCTCGCCGCGCCCGGACCGCCCTTGATCTCGATGCGCACCCAGCGCGTCTTGAGCTTTTCAAAGACCACTTCGGAGAGACCACTCGGCCGGCTCACCTTGGCATCGACCTTGTCCCATTTCACGCCATCCATGGAAACCAAGAGGTCAAAGTCATACCGCCCCCTCTTCGCTTCCCAAGTGATATTCGCTTTGGAGATTTCCCGGACTTCGCCCAAGTCCACCTGCCAGTGTTGCGGGTAGCTGCCACTGCTGGCGCACCACCGCGTCGAGGGATTTCCATCAATCGCTTTGCTTGATAGATTTTCCTCCTGAACATTGCCCAGCGTATCCTGTTTCAACTCATCACTGCTGGCCGATGTGACTTTGCCATAGGCCAAGTTGGCGACATCCAGTCGATCCCCGCTTCCTTTCTTTTTACGACCCAAACTTTTCCCATTGAGGAAGAGTTCGGCTTCGTCGCCGTTGGTGTAAACAAAGACCGGCACCGGCTTGCCCTCATGCCCTTGCCAATTCCAATGCGGTGAGAGGTGGACGGTGGGTGTCTCAGGCAACCAATGGCTGCGATAAAGGTAATAACTGTCCTTGGGGAGTCCGGCCAAGTCCACGATCCCAAAGTAGCTGCTGCGGGCCCCCAACCTGT
>CAYRTN010000392.1:0-783 GCA_964427235.1 uncultured Chthoniobacter sp.
ACAAAGGTCTCAATGAAACCCGTCGCACGTTTTTAGTAAAAAGTTTTATGGCGGCGAGTGCAACCGCTTTTGGTAATGCAGTGCGTTCGGAAGAAATGCCTCTCGACGGTGGCACCGACAGTGCGCTGCTGCCCCTTCATTCCACTACGCTGGGCAAACCAGTTGCTGATCCGGCTTATGGCCAACCTTCGCGCTTTGAAGCGGCAACAGTCAGACGTGAATCGCCAGGTTTAACCAGAACACGCCAATCGTCCGCATCCTTTACGCCTTTGCAAAGTCTGTTCGGCATCATCACGCCGAATGGTTTGCATTTTGAGCGGCACCATCAGGGCTGGCATGACATCGATCCCAGCGCGCATCGTTTGATGATTAATGGTCTTGTTAACACACCGAAGATGTATACCCTCGGCGATCTGATGCGCTTGCCCCATGTCTCGCGTATGCATTTTTTAGAATGTGGCGCCAACACCGCCATGGAGTGGGGGCATCCTGCGGTGCCATCGGTTCAATACACCCACGGTATGTTGTCGTGTAGTGAATTTACCGGCATACGTTTATCTGATTTGCTCGATGATTGCGGCTTTGATCAGACGCGGGCAAAGTTTATATTGGCTGAAGGGGCGGATGGTTCGAGTTTGACTCGCACTATCGCCATTGAGCATGCGCTGGATGATGTGATCGTCGCCTGGGGTATGAACGGGGAAATGCTGCGCCCTCAAAACGGTTATCCGTTGCGCTTAGTAGTACCCGGCGTGCAGGGTGTGTCATGGATTAAATGGCTCA
>CAYRTN010000392.1:793-1539 GCA_964427235.1 uncultured Chthoniobacter sp.
TAGGCGACGCCCCTTATGGCAGCAAAGACGAAAGCATGCAATACATTGATTTAATGCCGGATGGGCTGCATCGCCAATACACCTCGATTCAGGAATGCAAATCCGTTATTACTGCGCCATCGGGCGGGCAAATTCTGCTTGAAAAAGGCCGCTTTAATATTACCGGTCTGGCCTGGTCAGGACGCGGAAAAATAAGCCGGGTCGACGTCTCTGTTGATGGCGGCCGTAACTGGCGCACAGCGCGAATGGAGGGGCCGATACTCAATAAATGTCTGACTCGTTTTAATATCGATTGGGTGTGGGATGGGCGTGCCGCTATTCTGCAATCCCGCGCGATTGATGAGACCGGTTATGTACAGCCAAAGATCAATCAGCTCCGAGAGGTGCGCGGATCCAAGTCGACTTACCATAACAACGCCATTCAATCTTGGTTAGTTGCTGCATCTGGAGAAATCGCCAATGTTCAGACCTTCTAAATTTATTGGCTTATTTATTTCTTGCTGGGTGTTTGCAGCGCCATTGCATGCGCAAACGGCGCCAGGCGTTGGTCGGGTAGCCACCGCTGCCGAAATCGCGCGTTGGGATATTGATGTGCGTCCTGATTTTAAAGGCTTGCCACAAGGTGCCGGTACCGTATTGAAAGGGCAGCAGGTATGGGACGCAAAATGTGCGTCGTGTCATGGCGTCTTTGGTGAAGCGACCCATATGTCGGCGCCGATTGTCGGTGGCACAAACGACAAAGACAT
>CAYRTN010000393.1:0-1509 GCA_964427235.1 uncultured Chthoniobacter sp.
AACCAAAGCAAGATGGTGAGCGTTGGCCTGAACGTGGCGTTCTAATGCGCTGGAAGATTTGGAAATGAAAGAATAAAGGAATCAACCCGCAGAAGGAGAGAAAGTATCAGGATCGCTTGGTCGCGAAAAGTTTCTTGAAACCTTAAGATTTCAAAACAGATCATTGATTTTCCCAAAGCCAAAAGCCTTGGGCATCCGGCATTGATTTCGCGTTTTTGGGCGCTAGAATTTGAGAGGCTTCCATCGTGAAGAGGGAAGCCTGATTCCATTATCTCAACATGCAGCAATTCGAAAGCTTCCGCGCCTCGTCGCTCTATTGTCAAAAGTGCAGCAAAGCCATGCCTGTCCGTGAAAAGCTCCTGCTCGTTCTGCCGGACAAGGAGATCTACGATTACCTCTGTACCGGTTGCGCCTCGTCGCTAGGTCAACGCGAGGTCACGGCCGGCGAGTTGATGGTCTCTCGTGCTTCGCGTGGGAACTCGAACGCGTCGCGGTTTCTCATTTGATCCCATGCGTATTGTTTTTTGTGGCACGGGGGACATCGGAACGCCGGCTTTGAGGGCGCTGCTCGACTCCGAAAAACACGAAGTCTGCGCGGTGATCACCCAGCCAGACAAACCCGCCGGGCGCGACATGAAACCGCGGGCTTCCGCGATCAAGCTTCTTGCGCTCGAGAGAGGGATTCCCGTTGAGCAACCCGTCCGCCTTAGGAGCGAAGAATCGGTGGCCGCCCTCCGTGCATGGAATCCCGATGTGGTGGTGGTCGTGGCCTATGGTCAGCTTTTGTCCCCAGAGGTGTTGGCCATTCCAAAGCTAGCCTGCCTGAATCTCCACGCCTCTCTTCTGCCGCGCCACCGGGGAGCTTCCCCGATCCAAGCGGCGATCCTGTCGGGTGATGCGGACACGGGCATCACGGTCATGTATATGGACGAGGGCCTTGATACGGGAGATATTCTTTTGGAGGAACGCTTCGCCATTCAGCCTACGGAAACGGCCGGCGAGCTTCACGACCGCCTCGCAAGCGTGGCGGCACCGGCCCTTTTCCGCGCCCTCGATCTCCTCGAATCCGGCAAGGCGCCACGGATTCCTCAAGACCCTGCTCTGGCCACTCATGCTTCGAAGATGAAAAAAACCGACGGCTGGCTCGACTGGCAGCAGCCCGCCGCGAAGCTCGCCTTGCGTGTTCGGGCGATGTCGCCATGGCCTGGGGCCTATGCGCGCTGGGGTGGTCACCTCCTAAAAATCCACGAGGCCGCCGCCTGCGAAGCCATCGGCCCAGTGGGTGAAATCCTCGAATCCGGTAACGATGGGCTTCTCGTAGCCGCAGGGACAGGCTCGCTGAGGCTGATCACAGTCCAACTCGAGGGTCGCAAGCGGTTGAATGCGGGGGAACTTTTGCGGGGATTTCCAATGCCGGTCGGAACGGCTTTTGATTTGTCCTTCCCTCCAGCCGCCTGATGCGGTTTGATAGTCAGCAATTTCGCATGTCTCAACCATCTCCAGTTCGCT
>CAYRTN010000394.1:0-1502 GCA_964427235.1 uncultured Chthoniobacter sp.
CATAAGAGCCTGCAGCTAATTTACCTGAATAAGCACGAACAAAGCAAAGTCGACCAACAAAAGGATCGGTTGCAATTTTAAATGCTAAACCAGCAAATGGCTCATCAAATGATGGTTTTCTTAATACTTCTTGGTCATTTTTTGGGTTAATACCAACAATTCCTTCAATATCCATAGGAGACGGAAGAATTTCCATTACCATGTCTAGCATTGCCTGTACACCTTTATTCTTAAATGCAGAACCACACATCATTGGAACAACTTTTCCAGATATTGTAGCAGCTCTTAAAGCATTTAAAATTTCTCGTTCTGTTAAAGAATTTTCATCTTCAAAGAATTTTTCCATTAAAGACTCATCAAATTCAGCAACAGCTTCTAATAATTCACTTCTTAATTGTCTTGCCTCTTCAATAACATCTGCAGGGATTTCAATTTCCTGAAATGTCATTCCTAAATCTTCTTCATTCCAAGTAATTCCTTTGAAGTTAATAAGATCTACAACCCCTTGAAAGTTATCTTCAGAACCAATGTTTATTTGCAATGGAAGTGCATGACTTCCAAGCATTGTCTTAACTTGATTACAAACTTTTAAAAAGTCTGCGCCTTGACGGTCCATTTTGTTAACAAAACCAATACGAGGTACATTATAGTTATTAGCTAGTCTCCAATTCGTTTCAGATTGAGGTTCTACACCATCAACAGCAGAAAATAGAAATACCAGTCCATCAAGAACACGAAGAGAACGGTTTACCTCAACTGTAAAGTCAACGTGTCCAGGAGTATCAATAATATTGACATGATAAAGCTCATTTCGGTATTTCCAATTTAAAGTTGTAGCTGCAGAAGTAATTGTAATTCCTCTTTCTTGCTCTTGCTCCATCCAATCCATAGTAGCAGCACCGTCATGAACTTCTCCAATCTTATGACTAACACCACCGTAGAACAAAATACGTTCTGTAGTAGTCGTTTTCCCTGCATCGATATGAGCAGCAATTCCAATATTACGTGTATATTTAAGGTCTCTTGCCATTACTTAAAATCTAAAATGTGAAAACGCTTTATTTGCTTCAGCCATACGTGTTGTATCTTCTTTCTTTTTGTATGCAGCTCCCTCTTCCTTCGAAGCAGCAATTATTTCAGAAGCTAAACGTTGTGACATTGTTTTTTCGTTTCTTTTTCGTGAATAACCAATTAACCATTTCATAGCTAATGAAGCTTTTCTCTCATCACGAACAGGTGTAGGAATTTGAAATGTTGCACCACCAACACGACGACTTTTAACTTCGACAATTGGCGTAATATTTTCCAATGCTTTTTTCCAAACATCTATGCCTTCTTGATCTTCAATTTTTTTATTGATTAAATCTATTGCATCATAGAATATTCTGAATGCTATACTTTTTTTACCTGATAACATTAAGTTATTTACAAATTTTGTTACAACCACATCGTTAAATTTCGGATCTGGTAGAATCGCAATTTTCTTGGCTTTTCTTCTTCTC
>CAYRTN010000395.1:0-1232 GCA_964427235.1 uncultured Chthoniobacter sp.
GTTACCAACTGCATTGACCCAGCCGCGCATCGCCGGCTCGACCGACAAAAATAAATTTTGTACCAGAATTTGTCCGGGGCCTCGCGTGGGTCGAGGCGACGTGACAAGGCGAAAATGCTCGGCCTGCGGGATGCCTTCTGGGCGGGAGGCCAGCACGACTTGGCGATTGATGGGTTGGTCCATGAAGGTACTCCTTGTATCGCGTAGTGTAAAAAAACGGACTACTGACAAAGGCGCAGCGGCGGCAAAACGTGCCGCCAACTGGCCTGCTTTTTTATTTTTTGCTTGCCTTGGCGCGGTGCACGGCGAACTGCATCAATTGATCGTCGCGCCAGTCGCGGCGGGCATTGAGGTCGGCTGCGTCCAGTTCAACACGACGTTCTTTTTCAACGTCGTGGATCAGCGCCGCATCCCAAGGACGCTCCTGGTCGCGCGATTGCGCAATGCGGTGATACAGCGGTCCGAAACGCGTCGCATAATCGGCAATGCCATTGGGCGCATTCAGGTCGATGGTCTCAAACGGCCCCATGGACGACCAACGCCAGCCTAAGCCATCACGCAGCGTCTTGTCGATATCTTCGCAACTGGCGACTCCGTCGGCCACGAGTGTCCATGCTTCGCGCAACAGTACCGCCTGCAGACGATTGAGCACAAAGCCTTCAATTTCTTTGTTGACCCGGATGACAGACTGACCAACGGCCTGCATCAACTGATCGGTCCAGTCGACGGTAAGCTTCGATGTCTGCGGCGAGCCGACTAATTCAACAATCGGCACCAGATAAGGCGGGTTGACCGGATGGGCCACCAACACGCGAGGAGAAATAGCCAGGTCCAGTGCAAAATCCGAGGCAGGGAAACCCGATGTAGAGCTACCGATGATTAAGGAATCAAAACCAAAAGAATCTATTTCTTCGAACAGTCTTCGTTTGATATCGACTTTTTCAAGTACGGACTCCTGTGCATAGGCAGCACCATCCAGTGCTGATTTTAAATCCGACATGACCACAATGCGCTCGCGTATTAGTGCCACCGGCTCGTTGAGCAAACCGTAACCATGCAAGCGCTCAAGTTGTTGCGCAATCAGTGCCGGCGCACTTTGCGACACCTGCGGCATATGGTCATAAAGACGAACCGACAACCCGGCACGTGCAAACACAATCGCCCATCCGGCGCCGACTAATCCGGCACCAATTACGGTTACTGGCTTGCCGCCAGTAAGCTCTGTCGCTTTC
>CAYRTN010000395.1:1242-1502 GCA_964427235.1 uncultured Chthoniobacter sp.
ATCTTCCCTTGTTGTTATATATTGTCGCGGGTGCCGGTTGGGCAGCACGGCGTTGTTGTGCCGTTATTATGACACCAGCAAAAGTCTCGGCACTTGAAAAAAAAACGATGCTAGTCCGCAAAAAAATCAGACTGCGTGGGGACGCATAGTTAATTCAACGATAAAAAAGAAAAGGAAACAGCATGGCCCGTAAAGTGATTATCACGTGCGCAGTAACCGGGGCAATCCACACCCCAAGCATGTCGCCTTTCCTTCCGGTG